>JADGPC010000130.1 GCA_017882645.1 Streptosporangiales bacterium
CCGCGCCGCTGGAGCAGGTAGTACAGGCCGCGGCCCCGGTGCACGTCGTGATAGGCGAGGTCGAGCTGCGCGACCCGGGGCGAGGCGAGCGGCAGGTCGTGCTTGGCCCGGTAGCGCTCGATGAGCTGGTACTTCGTCACCCAGTCGATGTCGCGCGCGATCAGGTCGAGATTCCCAGTCTCGACCGCCCTGACCGAGCGCTCCCACAGCTCGAGCACCCGCTCGGTGGTCTTGTCGGCGCCGCGGGCGTCGACGAACGACCTGGCCTTGGCCAGGTACTCATGCTGGATCTCCAGCGCGCTCATCTCGCGGCCGCTGGCCAGCCGGATCTTCCTGCGCCCGGTCATGTCGTGGCTGACGTCCCTGATCGCCCGGATCGGGTTCTCCAGCGTCAGGTCGCGCATCACCGTGCCGGCCTCGACCATCCGCAGGACGAGATCGGTCGCCCCGACCTTGAGCAGCATCGTGGTCTCGCTCATGTTCGAGTCGCCGACGATGACATGCAGCCGCCTGAACCGCTCGGCGTCGGCGTGCGGCTCGTCGCGGGTGTTGATGATCGGCCGTGACCTGGTGGTCGCCGAGGACACGCCCTCCCAGATGTGCTCGGCGCGCTGGCTCACGCAGTAGACCGCTCCGCGCGGCGTCTGCAGCACCTTGCCGGCACCGCAGATGATCTGCCTGGTGACCAGGAAGGGGATCAGGATGTCGGCCAGCCGGCCGAACTCGCCGTGCCGGGCCACCAGGTAGTTCTCGTGGCAGCCGTACGAGTTGCCGGCCGAGTCGGTGTTGTTCTTGAACAGGTAGATGTCCCCCGCGATGCCTTCCTCGCGCAGCCTGCGGTCGGCGTCGACGAGCAGTCCTTCCAGGATCCGCTCCCCGGCCTTGTCGTGGGTGACCAGGTCGACCAGGCTGTCGCACTCGGGAGTGGCGTACTCCGGATGGCTACCCACGTCCAGGTACAGCCGCGCGCCGTTCCGCAGGAAGACGTTGCTGCTCCGGCCCCACGAGACCACCCGCCGGAACAGGTACCTGGCTACCTCGTCAGGAGAGAGCCGGCGCTGCCCGCGGAACGTGCATGTGACTCCGTACTCGTTCTCCAGTCCGAATATTCGCCTGTCCACCGGGTGCTCAGCTCACCAATCCACAGCGATGTACTTGGTCTCGGTGAACTCGAGCAGTCCCTGGTGGCCGCCTTCGCGGCCGAGACCCGACTGCTTGACCCCGCCGAACGGCGCGGCCGGGTCGCTGACCACGCCGCGGTTGATGCCGATCATGCCGGCCTCGAGCGCCTCCGCGACCTGAAGCGCCCGCCGCAGGTCGGCCGTGTACAGGTAGGAAACCAGGCCGTACTCGGTGCTGTTGGCCATGGCAATCGCCTGGTCGGTGTCGGCGAACCTGACGATCGGGGCGACCGGGCCGAAGATCTCCTCGTTCAGGATCCCGGCCGTGGGCGGAACGTCGTCGAGCACCGTCGGCGCGTAGAAGTACCCGCGGCGGTCCGGGGCGCTTCCGCCGGTGACCACCCGGCTGCCGTCCTTGGCGGCCTCCTCGACCAGCGTGGCGACCTTGGTCCTGGTGTCGGCGTTGACCAGCGGCCCGAGGTCGGTGCCGTCGTCTAGGCCGGGGCCGACGCTCAGTGCGCTCAGCCGGGCGGCGAACTTCCGCGAGAACTCGTCGGCGACCGCCTCGTGCACGTAGAACCGGTTGGCCGCGGTGCACGCCTCACCGCCGTTGCGCATCTTGGCGATCATCGCGCCTTCGACAGCCGCGTCGACATCGGCATCGTGCAGGATCAGGAACGGCGCGTTGCCGCCTAGCTCCATCGAGCAGTTCGTGACCGTATCGGCCGCCGTGTGCAGCAGCATCCGGCCGACCTCGGTGGACCCGGTGAAGGACAGCTTGCGGACTCTCGGGTCGGCCAACATGGCTCCGACCACCGAGCCGGGCGAGGTGGTGGGCAGCACGTTCACGACACCGTCCGGCACTCCAGCCTCGGCCAGGATGGCGGCGACCGCTAGCGCCGAGAGCGGTGTCTCCTTGGCCGGCTTGAGCACCACCGTGCAGCCGGCCGCCAGCGCGGGCCCGATCTTGCGGGTCGCCATCGCGGCCGGGAAGTTCCACGGCGTGACGAGCACGGACACCCCGACCGGCTGGTGCTGGACCAGGATCCGGTTGGTCCCCGACGGTGACCTGGTCACCATGCCGTCGATCCGGACGGCCTCCTCGGCGAACCAGCGGAAGAACTCGGCCGCGTAGGTGACCTCGGCTCTGGCGTCGCGCAGCGCCTTGCCGTTCTCCAGCACCATCAGCTTGGCCAGCGACTCGGTGTCGGCGATCATCAGCTCGTAAGCACGCCGCAGGCACTCGCCGCGAACCCGCGGCGGCGTCGCCGCCCATCCGGGGAGGGCGTCGTGCGCCGCGGTGACGGCCTCGATCGCGTCTTCGGCCGTGGCGCTCGCGACCTCGGCGATCGGCTCTTCGGTGGCCGGGTCGAGTACCGGCAGCAGGCCAGCCCGCCCGGTTGTCCACTGGCCGCCGATCAGCAGCCCCGTCGGCGTGTTCATCCCGGTAATGCCTGCCAGGTCGGCTGCCACGTACCCCTCCAAGAACTCGTGCACCCCTGCGCCATTCGGCGCCGCGCATGCCCGACATTACCAACGGCCCGGTTCATACCCCGCCGCGGTCGAGTCAACGATGGCTGCTGACCGCTGTCAACTCGCCGGGACCGCGGCCATCACGGTGAACTGGCAGCACGGCACCGACGAGGCGCGGACCGTCCCCGCGCTGACCCGGTAGCCCCACAACTTGGCCCCGGGACCCTGGTAGAACAGCCACGATCCGCCGGGCGACCACGCCACCTTGCTGAACAGGTAGCCCGCCGACGACGGGACCGGCACGGGCCGCCCGTTGCGGCCGGCCAGCCGCAGCACATACAGGCGGCCCCGGTTTTCGGCCGCCGAGGGAACCACAGACTCGGCGGCGATCATCGAGCCGGACGGCGAGATCGGGTTCTCCAGGCCGAACTCCGGCGGCACCCAGCCGGTCGTACCCGCTGGCGCCCGGAACGAGACCACCCGGCCGCTGCGCGTGCGGAGCACGCGCAGCATCGAGCACTCCTGATATCCGGTATTTGGCCGGAACAGCGCGTCCGCCGGGATCCCGGCATCGTGGCAGCTCGTCCCGTAGGCGATCAGGCCCGCAGTGACGCCGAAGCCGTCCGCCCAGCCCGGCGAATAGGGCAGCCGTCGCGGCCTCGTTCCAGGGCGCCACAGCCGGAGCATGCCGCGCCAGTCCTGCAGCAGCAGGCCAGCGTTAGTACCCGCCACAAGCTGGGATCGCCTTGGCAGCCGGATCAGGGGGCCGCGCCGCCCTCCGGCGACGGAGATCAGCCTGACGCTGGCGGCCGGTCTGGCGAGGTACTCAAGCCAGACCTCACCTGGGCGAGCGGACGGCGCGAAGAACGAGGTCGGGCCGAGTACCCGCGGCTGCCCCGTCAGATCCGCGCGGATCGCGGTGGCTCCGGCTCCGACGTAGACCAGCCAGCGGCCGGTGGTGATCATCAGCGGCTGGTAGTCGCCGCAGCACAGGTCGACTTTGCCAGTCTGGATGTAATGGCCGGTCCGCAGGTCGGCGACGACAAACGGGGGGCCAGGGTAGGTGCCGACGCCCAGCGGCAGGCCGAGCGGCCACATCAGGAGGTTCGCGGCCAGCGGCGGGATGGGCGCCGTAGCCGGGCGGTGGCTGGGTCCGGGAGACGGCTGCGGCTTGGTGATGTGCGGCCGTGGGCGAGCGGTGCCGTGCAGGTTCAGGTAGAGCCCGGCGCCGGATCCGAGCACCGCGAGGCAGGCCGCCGAGGTCAGCGCGTACCTGATGCGCTGACGCCGCCGAGCCTCCCTGATCAGGGCGTCCGGATCAGCGGTCGGCCTGGCCGCGATCGGTGTCATCCGCATGGACGCCGTCTCCTCGCGGTCAGGGCAGCTGCCTGACGATCTGAGCCAGCTGATCCGGCTGGTAGCCGTATCGCTGGCCGAGGGCCACGAGCTCGCGGGCCTTGGCGATCACCGCGCTGCGGTGCGGCGCGATACCGGTCACGGTCACGCCGCGGCCGCGCCGGAACTCGACCAGTCCCTCGTCGCGGAGTGTTCGCAGCCCGCGGAAGACCGTGTTGGCGTTCACGCCGAGCACGGCCGCGAGGTCCTTCGCGGGCGGCAGCCGCTCGCCTGACCGGGCCTCGCCATCGGCGATCGCCCGCCTGATCGCCGCGGCGACCTGCTCATGCAGCGGGACCGGGCTGGCATGGTCGATCTCCATGGTTGGTTTGGTGCTACTCACTATGTCATTATAGCGGCGGCTGGCCGGCGAGACTGACAGGGAGGGCAGGTAACACCAGCCCGGGCTGGCGGTCCTTCGGGCGACGGGGCGGGGCGGCGGATGGCCTGCCAGGCCGACGCGGGCCTGACCAGAGCGCGGGCGGCAGGTCGAGGTGCAGCGCGATCTCGTAGGCCGCCGCCTCGTAGTTGACCCGCCAGCCGTGGAAGTGCGGCCACGCGTCGTCCGGCGACCGCTCCGTCTGCCAGCCCGCGTCGTGCAGCCACTGCACGGCCTCGTCGAACTCGGTCCTGGTCAGCTCGATCGGGTCGTCGGGGTCCGGATCTTCCGGCACCGGCAGGGACAGGTTGACCGCGAGATGGCGCAGCGTCAGGTAGCCGACCCGCAGCAGCGCCCTGGCCTCGTACGGCGCGGTCAGCGGGTTCAGCGCCAGGTGCAGGGCGGCGGCATCGAGCACGGCCAGCAGCGAGAGCAGCCACGAGGTGGCGGGGTCGAGCGAGCGGAAGTAGACCAGGGTCCGGTAGTTGATGTGGCTCTCCGAGATATCCGCCGCCAGCTCGGTCCACCTGGCGTACAGCCCGGGCAGCGCCGCCGAGTTGTCGATCAGGGCCTGGCGGGCCAGCAGCTCAGGTCCCCACGGCGGGGCGCCGGCTAGCGCCTCCAGCATGGTCACCTGCGTCTCGCGGCGGTTGAACGCCGTATACAGCAGCGGCAGATAGGAGATCAGCAGGGCGAGCACGGCCAGCCCGGACGCGGCGGCGGCGAACACGATCGCGCTAGGGCCTGCCCCCGCCGGGAGCGCGAAGCCCAGGGTGAACAGCGATGACCCTGACTCGCGCAGTGCCAGCATGAAGCTGCCTGAGGCTGGCCAGAGGAGCAGCGCGAATCCGGCGAACAGGCAGGCCAGCCAGGTCAGCAGCAGGCTGAGCAGGAACGCCGGGGCGGCCACCGCGTGGATGTTCTCGCGTCGGCGGAGATCCTCGACCGGGACCGTCAGCAGCCGGAACGTGCCGAAGACAACCCTGGAGACGATCCGGTTGAGCCGCGTGCGGGTTGCCCGCGGGATCATAAACGTCTTGACCACGCTGGCGGCGGTGAAGCCGAGCAGGATGACGCCGCCAGCGAAGCCTAGCCAGGCCAGCACGGGCAGGCCTGGGGTCGGCTAGCCGGCTGACTCGCCACCGGGTTCCGCTGAGTCGGGCTTGGACTGCTCTCCGCCCGCGGCCGCGGGCTTGGCCTGGCTGGTGCCGCCCTCGGCGGCCGCGCTGCCCTTCTTGGCCTTGGCAGGCGCTGCCGTGCCTGGCTCCGGCGGGGTGCTGCTGTCCGGGCCGGTCTCGGCCAGCAGGGCCTCCAGGCGCGCGCCGGTCAGCCGGCGGAAGGTGCGGTGATCCCTGGTCCGGTCGAGGATCGCCACCTCAAGCTGGCCGCCGGTGACCTCGACCCGGTCACCGTTGGCCTGGGCCGCGAGGCCCGCGATTGCCGCCTCGAGAGCACTAGTCAGGGTGAGGCTGTCCGTGTAGTGCTCCTTGAGCACGGTGGCGATGGTGTCGGCCTGGCCGCCTACCGCGACGTAGCCGTGCTCGTCGTTGACCGAGCCGTCGAAGGTGATCCGGTAGATCTGGTCCTCGGCTGGCACCTCGGCCACCTCGGCGACGACGATCTCCACCTCGAACGGCTTCGGGCTGTCGGTGAAGATCGTTCCGAGCGTCTGCGCGTACCAGTTCGCGAGTCCGCGCGCCGTGACGTCCTGCCGGTCGTACTGGTAGCCGGTCAGGTCCGCGTAGCGAACGCCTGCCTTGCGCAGGACCTCGTACTCGTTGTAGCGGCCGACAGCGGCGAAGGCGATCCGGTCGTAGATCTCGCTGATCTTGTGCAGGGCTCGTGACGGGTTCGGCGCCACGAACAAGATCCCGGCGTCGTACTGGATCACGACGCCGCTGCGACCGCGCGCGATCCCCTTGCGCGCATAGTCCGCCTTGTCCTTCATCGCCTGCTCAGGCGACACGTAGAACGGCATTGACACCGCTGGTGTTTCCCTTACTTGAGTTGTCGGCTTGACGGGGACGGGCTGAGCTCCGGACGGCTGCCGCCGGGCAGGGCGGCTACTCGGCGGCCCTCGGCGGCTGCGGGCTGGAGTGCGGGCCATCTGGATCGGTCATCCGCTCGGCGACCACGGCCGCCGCGTAGCTGCCGGTTACGTCCTCCGGCAGCCGCTGGTAGCCGTCCGCGGTCACGGTCACCACGATCGGGTAGATGCGCCTGGCCATGTCGGGACCGCCGGTGGCCGAGTCGTCGTCGGCTGCGTCGTACAGGGCCTGCATGCAGGCCATGACCGCCTCGGCCGACTCCATGCCGTCGGCGTACAGCTTCTTCAGCGAGCCGCGGGCGAAGACCGACCCTGAGCCGATCGAGTGGAAGCGCTGCTCCTCGTACCGGCCGCCGGTCGGGTCGTAGCTGAAGATCCGCCCCACGCCCTCGTCGGTGTCGTAACCGGCGAAGAGCGGCACGACGACGAAACCCTGCATGGCAGCGCCGAGGTTGGCGCGGACCATCCCGGCCAGCCGGTTGGCCTTGCCTTCCAGCGACAGCGCCCGCCCCTCGATCTTCTCGTAGTGCTCCAGCTCGACCTGGAACAGCCGGACCAGGTCGATGCCGATGCCGGCCGCGCCGGCGATGCCGATGCAGGAGAACTCGTCGCTGCGGAACACCTTCTCGATGTCCCGCTGCGCGATCATGTTCCCGGCCGTCGCCCGCCGGTCGCCGGCCATGACGACACCGCCGCTGAACGCCGCCGCGACAATCGTGGTGCCGTGCGGAACGTCCCTGGCCACAGTGCTCGACACGGTCACACCGCCTGCGCCCGGCAGCAGCTCAGGGGCCGTCGAGGTGAGGAATTCGCTGAACGAGGAGGTTCCCGCGGTGAGGTAGCTCGCGGTCATCAGCCTGGCATTGGAGTCCGAGCCCAAGGGAGTCCTTTCCTGGTGCCCACAGGTACGCCACTGACCCTACTGCCACAGCGCCGGCGGTGGCATATCCGGCCGCCGGGTTACTGCCCGCCCTTCTGGACGTACGAGCGGACGAACTCCTCGGCATTCTCCTCGAGCACCTCGTCGATCTCGTCGAGGATCGCGTCGACGTCGTCGGTCAGCTTCTCCCTGCGCTCCTCGCCCTCCTTGGTGCCCTGATCGACGGCCTCCTCCTCATCCTGCCCCCGCTTAGAGGTGTGCCGCTGACCCCCGGTGTCCTTCGTCGCCATCGCGAACCTCCGTGTTCCGCCAGTTGTGCCGAAGCCTAAAGCTATCCTCGCCACGCGGCACTCGTACTAACCCTGTCCGGCGTTTCCGACATTCCGTGCGGCCGACTCGCTCTGGCCCAGGGGTCTTACTTGCCGGTGAGAGCGGTGACTAGCTCGGCGGCGGTCTCGCAGCGGTCGAGGAGGTCCCCGACGTGCGCCTTCGTGCCGCGCAGCGGCTCGAGCGTGGGGACTCGCTGCAATGACTCGCGGCCGGGGATGTCGAAGATCACCGAGTCCCACGAGGCCGCGGCGATCGCGTCCGGGTACTGCCGCAGGCAGCGGCCGCGGAAGTACGCCCTGGTGTCCTCGGGCGGGTTCGTGACGGCCCTGCGCACGTCACGCTCGTCCAGCAGCCGCTCCATCCGGCCGGCCGCCACCAGCTTGTTGTACAGGCCCCGGTCGGCCCGGACGTCGGAGTACTGCAGGTCGACGAGCTGGAGCCGCGGGTGATTCCAGCCGATCCCGTCCCTGGTCCGGTAGCCGTCCATCAGCTGGAGCTTTGTCACCCAGTCCAGCTGGCCGGCCAGCCTGATCGGATCGTCGGCCAGCGTGATGAGCGCGGACTCCCAGCGGTCGAGGACGTCGGCGGTCAGCTCGTCCACGTCAGAGCCGAACCGCTCCTGGGTGTACTTGCGGGCCAGTTCCAGGTACTCCATCTGCACCTGAATCGCCGTGAGCTTCCGGCCGTCCCGCATCGTGATCAGGTGCCGGCAGGTCGGGTCGTGCGATATCGCGCGCAACTCGGCGACGGCTCCGTCGATGCTCAGGTCGCTGGTCAGGAACTTGTCCTCGATCATCGACAGCACCAGCGCCGTGGTGCCGAGCTTGAGATAGGTGGACAGCTCGCTCATGTTGGCGTCGCCGATGATCACATGCAGCCTGCGGTACTTCTCAGGGTCGGCGTGCGGCTCGTCGCGCGTGTTGATGATCGGGCGCTTGAGCGTGGTCTCCAGGCCGACCTCGACCTCGAAGAAGTCGGCTCGCTGGCTGATCTGGAAGCCGTCTTCCCGGCCGTCAGCGCCGAGGCCGACCCGGCCGGCCCCGCAGACGACCTGCCTGGTGACGAAGAAGGGCGTCAGGTACCTGACGATCTCGGCGAACGGCGTCGCCCGGCTCATCAGGTAATTCTCGTGGCAGCCGTAGGACGCGCCCTTGTTGTCAGTGTTGTTTTTGTAGAGCTGGATCGGCGCGGTCCCGGGAATCGCGCTGGCCTGGGCCGCGGCCTCCTCCATCACCCGCTCCCCCGCCTTGTCCCACAGGACGGCGGCGAGCGGGTCGGTGCACTCAGGGCCCGAGTACTCCGGATGCGCGTGGTCCACATAGAGCCTGGCGCCATTGGTCAGAATGACATTGGCCAGCCCCAGGTCCTCGTCGGTGAGCTGGCTGGCGTCGGCCGTGTCCCTGGACAGGTCGAAGCCCCGCGCATCGCGGAGCGGGTTCTCCTCCTCGAAGTCCCACCGCGTCCGCCTGGCCTTCGCGGCGGTCGCGGAATGGTAGGCGTTGACGACCTGCGAGGAGGTAACCATGGCGTTCGCGCCAGGCTGCCCGGGCACGGAAATGCCGTACTCGGTCTCGATCCCCATCACCCGGCGAACGCTCATAACTCACAGGGTAGTGCCGGGCGGCAAGCGAACCCGCAGCCGAGCACGTGAGTGCCTGGTCGTGTCGCTCCGCAGCGGAATGCCGGGACGGCGACCGTCACAGGTACTGGCCGGTGTTGGCCACGGTGTCGATCGACCGGCCTGCCTCGTTCCCGCTCTTGCCGGAGACCAGGGTCCTGATGTAGACGATCCGCTCGCCCTTCTTGCCGGAGATCCTGGCCCAGTCGTCCGGGTTCGTGGTGTTCGGCAGGTCCTCGTTCTCGCTGAACTCGTCGACGCACGCGGCGAGCAGGTGCGCGACCCGCAGGCCCTTCCTGCCGGTCTCGAGGAATTCCTTGATCGCCATCTTCTTGGCCCGGTCGACGATGTTCTGGATCATCGCGCCGGAGTTGAAGTCCTTGAAGTACAGCACTTCCTTGTCGCCATTGGCGTAGGTGACCTCGAGGAACCTGTTCTCCTGCGTCTCGCTGTACATCCGCTCGACGACCCGCTGGATCATCTCGGCCACCGTCGACTCGGCGGAGCCGCCGTGCTCGGTGATGTCGTCCGGGTGCAGCGGCAGTGCGGCGACCACGTACTTGGAGAAGATGTCCCGTGCGGCCTCGGCATCCGGCCGCTCGATCTTGATCTTCACGTCCAGGCGGCCTGGCCGCAGGATGGCCGGGTCGATCATGTCCTCGCGGTTGGACGCGCCGATCACGATGACGTTCTCGAGGCCTTCCACGCCGTCGATCTCGCTCAGCAGCTGCGGGACGATGGTGTTCTCGACGTCGCTCGACACGCCCGATCCCCTGGTGCGGAAGATCGAGTCCATCTCGTCGAAGAACACGATCACGGGCATGCCCTCGCTGGCCTTCTCCCTGGCCCGCTGGAACACCAGCCTGATGTGCCGCTCGGTCTCGCCGACGTACTTGTTCAGCAGCTCAGGGCCCTTGATGTTGAGGAAGAAGCTCTTGCCCTCCTTGGCCGCCTGGCCCGTCTTCTCATCGACGATGCCCTGGCTGGCCAGCTCCGCGGTCCGCCTGGCCACCTGCTTGGCCAGCGAGTTCGCCACGGCCTTGGCAATCAGCGTCTTGCCGCAGCCTGGCGGGCCGTAGAGCAGCACGCCCTTCGGCGGCCGCAGCTGATGCTCCTTGAACAGGTCGGCGTGCAGGTAGGGCAGCTCGATCGCGTCCCTGATCTGCTCGATCTGCGGGCCGAGCCCGCCGATCAGGTCGTAGGTGATGTCGGGGACTTCCTCGAGGATGAGCTCCTCGACCTCGGCCTTGGGTATCCGCTCGTACACGTAGCCGGACCGCGGCTCGAGCAGCAGCGAGTCACCGGCGCGCAGCGTGCCGGACAGCAGCGGCTCGGCCAGCCGGACGATCCGCTCCTCGTCCGCGTGCGAGATGACGAGGGCGCGGTCGCGGCCATCGAGCAGTTCCTTGAGCATGACGACTTCGCCGACCGTCTCGTAACCGAGCGCGATGACGACGTTCAGCGCCTCGTTCAGCACGAGCTCCTGGCCGGGACGCAGCTCATCAAGCTCGATGCCGGGACTGACCGAGACGCGCATCTTCCTGCCGCCGGTGAACACGTCGGCCGTGCCGTCCGAATTGGCGCCCAGGAAGACGCCGAAGCCCGATGGCGGCTGGGCCAGCCGGTCAACTTCTTCCTTCAGCGCGACGATCTGATCCCTGGCCTCGCGCAAGGTGCCGGTCAGCCGTTCGTTCTGGCTGCTCAGGCCAGCCAGCGCCGCCTCGGTCTGGGCCAGCCGGTCCTCGATCAGCCTGGATGTCCGGGGCGAGTCCGCAAGCTTGCTGCGGAGCGCCGCTATCTCTTCCTCAAGGAAAGAGACCTGGTCTGAGAGCACCTTGACCCTGACTTCGTCGTCATGGCGTCCGGCGCGAGCGCTATCGTCACGAGCGGCCATGCCCCTCACCCCCTCCTGAGAGCGGACTTACCTAGACCCTACCTACGCGCGGTCATTCCGTAACCTCGCGACGGTCTCCTGACTTGTCTTTTCTGTCGATACGATCCGGTCTCGCGGTGGCATCGTTACTCATCAGCGACCGCCGAGTCCAGCATGCCAGCCTGATCACGTGTCTGGTTTCCGTTATATGTCAATTTATCCCTGCCGCCGGTGCCGGTGCGGCCGCCGCTGCCCTCGTCTTCCTGATACGCGCCCTTGGCCGGCCGGCGTCGCCGCGGCGGCGCGGTCACGCCCGGTGCGAGCCTACGTGCCGTCACGAGGAAACCGGTATGACCGACCATCCGGTGCTCGGGCCGGACCGCGAGTCCCTCCACGTGCCAGCCTCGGTGCATCGACTCCCAGGCGGTTGGCTCCACGAAGCCGCCATGCCCGCGGAGCGCCTCGACCACGCGCGACAGCTGCGTCGTCGTTGCCACGTAGCAGCAGATCAGGCCGCCAGGGACGAGCCAGTTCGCCGCTCCGGCCACGTGCTCCCACGGGGCGAGCATGTCGAACACGATCCGGTCGAAGTCCTGGGTTCCCGGGTGCGGAACGGGATCTGCCCGCGGCGCGGGATCTGTCGGCGGCGCGGGATCTGCCGACGGCGCGTCGTCTGCGGGCAGGTCGCCGACGATCAGCCGCCAGGCCGGATGCGGCCCGCCGAAGTATCCCGCCACGTTCGCCTGGGCGATGGCGGCGAAGTCGGCCCGGCGCTCGTAGGAGACAAGGTGGCCCTCCTCGCCGATGGCGCGGAGCAGCCAGCAGGACAGGGCTCCTGACCCGGCTCCTGCCTCGAGTACCCGGGCGCCGGGAAACATATCGGCGAGACCGACGATCTGCGCGGCGTCCTTCGGGTAGACGACCGTGGCGCCGCGCGCCATGGACAGCGTGTAGTCGGCCAGCAGCGGCCGCAGCGCGACGTAGAGCGCGCCGCCCGAGGCACGGACGACGCATCCTTCGTCCATGCCGATGAGGTCGTCGTGCGCGATCGAGCCGCGATGGGTGTGGAACGACCGGCCGCCCGTGAGAACGAGGCGGTGCCTGCGGCCCTTCTCGTCGGTCAGCTGAACCTGGTCGCCCGGCGCGAACGGCCCTCGCCGCTTGATGATCACGCCGCTCAGGCTAGCGCCGGCCCCGGCCACTTCATGCGTCATACCCCGGCGAAGGCGAGGTCGAGATCGGCGGTGGCGAGAACTCCGAACACTTTCCCTGACGGCTCGATCAGCAGGTACTCGCTGGCCGGTGCCTGCTGCACGGCCTTGATCAGGTCCATGCCGGACAGGTCGGCGGACAGCACCATGTCGGGGCTGAGCGTCCTGGCGAGCGAGCCGACCTCGATCCACGGCCTGCGCTCTTCCGGCGTCGCCTGCACCGCGGCCTCGCTCACCACGGCGGTCGGCGTGTTCTCGTGATCCACGATGACGAGCGCCCTGGCGCCGGCTTCCTGGGCGCGCCTGACCGCCTCGGCGAGCGGCAGGCTGGCCGACACCGGGATGGCATGCCTGGCCAGCGTCTTGGCGCTGACCGCAGGCAGCCGCTCGCGGATGCGCGCCGCCTTGATCGCCTGGGTCGACTGGATCCAGATGAAGCCGGCAATGACGAGCAGCCACAGCCAGTACAGGCCGATGTACGACCCGGAGCGCTGCCCGAACAGGGCCAGCCCGACCAGCACGATGGCCAGCACGCGGCCGGCCCAGGCGGCCGTCATCGTGGCCAGGGTCTGCCGCCCGGTGACCTTCCAGACGCCCGCACGGAAGATCCGGCCGCCGTCCAGTGGCAGGCCGGGCAGCAGGTTGAAAATCCCGACGATCAGGTTCGCGAAGAACAGCTGGGCGATCAGCTGGTGGGTCAGGCCCGCCGGAACGACCTTGGCCAGCTCATAGCCGATCCCGGCGAGCACGAGGGAAACGGCGGGCCCGGCACCGGAGATCAGCGCCTCGCGGCCCGGCGTGGAAGGCTCCTGCTCGATCTCGGAGTACCCGCCGAGCGGATACAGCAGCACCCGCCGGACCGGCAGGCCGAAGCCACGGGCTACGACGCAGTGCGCGAGCTCGTGTACGAGCACGGAGACGTACAGCAGCAGCACGAACGCCGCCGCCACGATGTACCGGCTCTGCGTGCTGGCGAGATTGGACTCGGCGCTGTTGGCGTACATCACGACCAGGACCACGGCGAAGATCAGCCAGTAGGGCGAGATGTAGACCGGGATTCCGAACGGCCGGGCAACGACGAAGCCAAGCTTGGGATCGCGCTGCGGCGGGCGGTCAGGCGCCTGCTGCCCTGAGCTCGTCGTGTCGCGGTCCGGCGTGCTTGTTGCCACGGCACGATGCTACGTGGTCCGGCGGCCTGATGCTCGTCCGGCGATGGCCGGATACTCGGCTCGCAATGACGGGCGAACTGTCGGCAGCATCCCCTACCCTGCCAAGGGTGGAGGAGATCAGGCCGGAAACGGCTGCGAGCACCGCGACGGCGGAGCTGCCCGAGGCGGCGGAGCTGCCCGCGGCCGCCGAGAAGGTCTGGTCGCTGTCGCCGTCCCGGGCCGCCGACTTCCTGACCTGCCCGCTGCTCTACCGGTTCCGGGTCGTCGACCGGCTGCCTGAGGCACCCAGCCAGGCGATGGCGCGCGGGACTCTCGTGCACGCGGTGCTCGAGCGGCTGTTCGACGAGCCCGCGGCAGGCCGGAACCCGCAGGCGGCCGCGGCGCTGATCGCGCCCGAGTGGGACCGCCTGGTCGCGGCCGAGCCGGAGCTCGCGGAGCTGTTCGCCGACCCGGCTGAGCATGCCGCCTGGCTGGAGCAGGCCGGAGCGATGATCGACCGCTACTTCACGCTCGAAGATCCGACCAGGCTCGAGCCCGCGCACCGGGAGCTGCACGTCCAGGCGGAGCTCGCTTCGGGGCTGCGGCTGCGCGGCTACATCGACCGGCTCGACGTCTCGGCGCAGGGCGACGTCAGGATCGTCGACTACAAGACGGGCACCGCGCCCCGGGCGGACTTCGAGGCGCGCGCGCTCTTCCAGATGAGGTTCTACGCGCTCGTGCTGTGGCGTACCAGCGGGACGGTTCCCCGGCTGCTTCAGCTGATGTACCTCGGCAACGGCGAGATCGTGCGGTACGCGCCTGACGAGGCTGACCTGCTGGCCACCGAGCGCAAGATCGAGGCCCTGTGGCGGGCCATCGAGCGGGCGCGGGCGGCGGGCGACTGGCGGCCGCGGCCGAGCAAGCTCTGCGACTGGTGCGCTCATCAGGCACTATGCCCGTCGTTTGGCGGTACCCCGCCGCCGCTGCCGTCGGCGGACGAGCTCAGCAGACTGGACATGCCCGCGGCGGCCGGGCCGGAGGACTCCGCCCGCGCGGACTCCGCGCTGGCCATGGACAAGGACTACGCGATCTGACCGTTGCCGGCCAGAAGGCCTGGCCAGGAAGTGTTATGACGAGATATAACTTGATTTGATTTCGCGATAGTACGTAAGATGACGCGTGGCGGGACGGCCACGCACGGGCGGAGGACATCAGTGATCATCGAGGCTCAGGGTCTGGCGCGCACCTTCACGACCCGCAAGCGGACGGTGGAGGCAGTACGCGGCGTCGACCTGACCGTCAGGGCGGGCGAGATCGTCGGCTTCCTCGGCCCCAACGGGGCGGGCAAGACGACGACCCTGCGGATGCTGACGACCTTGCTGCGGCCGACCGCGGGCACCGCCATGGTGGCCGGCTCCGACTTGCTCCGCGACCCGGTCGGAGTGCGCAGGCGGATCGGTTACGTGCCGCAGGCAATCGGCGTGACGGCCGGAGGAACAGACCCGAACTGCCTGGTCAGCGAGGAGCTCGCGATCCAGGGCCGGGTGTACCGGCTGTCGGCGGCGCAGGCCGCCGAGCGGGCCGCGGTGCTGACCGACCAGCTGGAGCTGACCGGACTGGAGGACAGGCTGTGCAAGACCCTGTCCGGCGGCCAGCGCCGCCGCCTGGACATCGCGCTCGGGCTGGTCCACTCGCCGCTGGTGGTCTTCCTCGACGAGCCCACCACGGGCCTTGACCCGCAGAGCCGCAGCAACCTGTGGGACCACATCCGCGGGCTGCGCGAGCGGCTCGGCACGACGGTCTTCCTCACCACGCACTACCTGGAAGAGGCGGACGCCCTGTGCGACCGGGTGCTCGTCATCGACCACGGGAAGATCATCGCCGAGGGCGTGCCCGACGAGCTGAAGCGCCAGATCTCCGGCGACGTGGTGACGCTCAGCGTCAGCGCCGACCCGGCGAGGGCGCAGGCCATCCTGAGCGACTACCCCGGCGTCCGCGAGATCGCCGCCGAGGGGCGGGCGATCCGGATGACGGTGGAGCACGGCGAGGAGGCGCTCCCCGGCATGCTGCGCGCGCTGGACGCGGACGGCATCACGATGGAGTCGATCCAGCTGGCCCGGCCGACGCTGGACGACGTGTTCCTGACCCTGACCGGCCGGTCGCTCCGCGACGACTCGCCCGCCGCACGGGCCGAAGCTGGCCAGCTCGCCGGGGCGGGCCGGGACTAGAGATGACGATACAGACTAGGGAGCCTGCCGAAGTGACCGCCACTGCGACGACGGTGACCGCACCGGACCAGCTCGCCGGGGAACGCTACCCGGCCGGGGCGCTGACCTTCTTCAGCGACACGCTGCTGATCTTCAGGCGGCAGCTGCGGCTGTCCCTGCGCAACCCGGCCTGGGTCATCATCGGCCTGATCCAGCCGATCCTGTACCTGGCCTTCTTCGGCCCGCTGCTGGCCAGGATCGCGACGGCCGGGGCGCTCGGCGTTCCGCCGGACAACCCGTACAGCTTCTTCGTGCCCGGGCTGCTGATCCAGCTCGGGCTGTTCGGCGCCGCGTTCGTGGGATTCTCCATCGTCGCCGACTGGCGGGCAGGCGTGATCGAGCGGTTCAGGGTCACGCCGGTCAGCCGGATGGCGCTGCTGGCCGGCCGCGTGCTCAGGGACGTGCTCACGCTGACGGTTCAGGCGGTCGTGCTCGTGCTCGCCGGGCTCGCCTTCGGCCTGCGCGCGCCGCTGGCGGGCGTGCTGATCGGCCTCTGCTTCGTCGCCGTCGTCGCGGTCAGCCTGGCGTCCGTGTCCTACGCGGTCGGCCTGCTGCTGAAGAGCGAGGACGCGCTGGCGCCGCTGCTGAACATGGTCATGGTTCCGCTGATGCTGCTGTCGGGGATCATGCTGCCGATGACGCTCGGGCCGCAGTGGCTGCAGGACGCGGCCAAGGTGACCCCGTTCGGCTACATCATCACCGCGATGCGGGACGTGTTCGCCGGGAGCTACTTCAACCGCGCGGTGGCCGAGGGGATCGCGGTCTCGGTCGGCCTGGCCGTCGTCTGCGTGTGGCTGGCCAGCCGGGCCTTCGTCAAGGAGAACGCCTAAGGTCCCGGCACAGGCTCCCGCGGGCGGGTGACCAGGGCCTCAAGCAGGTCAAGATGCACGTCGGCCAGCGAGCTGACGATGGTGAGCCCGGGTCGTGGCGGCACGGTCGTGACGCCGGGCACGGCGATCGCGGCGCAGCCTGCGGCCAGCGCGGCCGCGACGCCGGACGGCGAGTCCTCCAGCGCCACGCAGAACCTCGGGTCGGCGCCAATCAGCGCGGCCGCCAGCTGGTAGGGCTCGGGGTGCGGCTTGGGGCTGGCCACGTCGGCGCCGCAGACAGTCACGTCGAACGCGATGTCATGCCTGGCCAGGCTGGCCAGAACGGCGTCCATGATGATTCGCTCCGAGGAGGTAACCAGCGCCCGCGGTATTCCCGCGGCGCGTACCTCGACCAGCAGGGCGATCGCGCCCGGCATCACCGCCACCTCGCGCTCGGCGAGCAGCTCGGCCATCCCGCCGATCAGCCAGTCAGCCACCTCGTCGTGGGTGGCCGGCCTGCTGGCCCGGCTGAGCAGGTAGCCGACGCTGCGGTGCAGCGAGCCGCCGACCAGCGCGCGCTGGTCGTCCTCGGTCCACTCGCCGCCCAGCCTGGACATGACCGAGTGCTCGACCTCGAACCAGAGCGGCTCGGAATCCACCAGCAGCCCGTCCATGTCGAACAGGACGGCCTGAAGCCGGCCGTGGGGCGCGGCGCGCTTGCTCGGCATCGGGTCCATCAGGTGCTGAAGTACGTCGCCTCGCGGTGATGCACGATCAGCGCGTCGGTGGACTGCTCGGGCGCGAGCTGGAACTCCTCGGACAGCACCACCCCGATCCGCTCGGGCTCGAGCAGCCGCATGACCTTAGCCCGGTCCTCGAGATCCGGGCACGCCGGGTACCCGAACGAGTACCGGCAGCCCTGGTAGCCGACCCGCAGGATGCCGTCGAGATCGTCAGGGTCGCCGCCGCTGATGCCGAGCGCGGCTCTGGTCCTGGCGTGCCAGTACTCGGCCAGTGCCTCGGCGAGCTGCACGGAAAGCCCGTGCAGCTCCAGGTAGTCGCGGTACGCGTGCTTCGCGAACAGCTCGCCGGTGGCCTCACTGATCGCGGGGCCGATCGTGACTAGCTGGAAGGCCACCAGGTCGGTCTCGCCCGAGGCGCGCGGCCGGAAGAAGTCGGCCAGGCAGAGCCTGCGGTCCCGGCGCTGGCGCGGGAACGTGAACCGCTCCCGTTCGCCGCCGCCGTCGTCGAGCACGATCAGGTCGTCACCCTCGCTGACGCACGGGAAGTAGCCATGCACGACCGCCGCCTGCAGCAGGCCCTCGGTCTGCGCCCGCTCGAGCCACATCCGAAGCCGCGGCCGGCCATCCGTCTCGGCCAGCTCCTCGTGCGACGGCCCGGTCCCGCCCCTGGTCGGCTTGAGGCCCCACTGGCCGAGGAAGAGCGCGCGCTCGTCCAGGTAGCTGGCGTAATCGGCGAGCGGGATGCCCTTGATCACCCTGGTGCCGAGGAAGGGCGGCTGCGGCACGGGTTCGTCGAGGCTCACGTCGGAACGGACCAGCGCCCGCGCCGTGACCCCGTCTGGCTGGCCCGCTCCGGCGCTGGCCGACCCGCCATCGGCCGCGGCCAGGCCGTCGTCGCCGGCTCCAGCCCGGCGGACCCGGCGCTCGCGCAGCGCCGGGAGCGCCGCGCCTGGCTCACCGCGCTTGACCGCCATCAGCGCATCCATCAGCCGCAGGCCCTCGAACGCGTCGCGCGCGTACCGGACCTCCCCGTCGAACAGGCTGGCCAGGTCCTGCTCGACGTAGGAACGGGTCAGCGCGGCCCCGCCGAGCAGCACGGGCCACCGGCCGGCCAGGCCGCGCGAGTTCAGCTCGGCCAGGTTGTCCCGCATCACGACCGTCGACTTGACCAGCAGCCCCGACATGCCGATCACGTCGGCGTTGTGCTCGGCCGCCGCCTGCAGGATCGACGAGATCGGCTGCTTGATGCCCAGATTGACGACGTCGTATCCGTTATTGGAGACGATGATGTCGACGAGATTCTTGCCGATGTCGTGGACGTCACCCTTGACGGTGGCGAGGACGATCTTGCCCTTGCCCGCCTCGCCTGAGCGCTCCATGTGCGGCTCGAGGTAGCCGACGGCGGCCTTCATCACCTCGGCCGAGGTGAGCACGAACGGCAGCTGCATCTGCCCCGAGCCGAACAGGTCACCGACCGTCTTCATGCCGTCGAGCAGCACGTCGTTGACGATCTCCAGGGCCGGCCGCTGGCGAAGCGCCTCGTCGAGGTCGGCCTCTAGCCCGAGCTTCTCGCCATCGATGATCCGGCGCTTGAGCCGTTCCCACAGCGGCAGGCCGTGCAGCTCGGCCGCCCGGCTGGCCTTCAGCGAGGCCGTATCCACGCCCTCGAACAGCTCGAGCAGCCTGGTCAGCGGGTCGTAACCGTCCCGCCTGCGGTCGTAGATCAGGTCCAGCGCGACCTGCAGCTGGTCGGCGGGGATGCGGGCGATCGGCATGATCCGCGCGGCGTGCACGATCGCCGAGTCCAGGCCGGCCTTGACGCACTCGTTCAGGAATACCGAGTTCAGCACGGCCCGGGCGGCCGGGTTGAGGCCGAACGAGATGTTCGAGACCCCGAGCGTGGTCTGCACGTCCGGATAGCGCCGCTTGACGGCGCGGATCGCCTCGATCGTCTCGATCGCGTCCCGCCTGGTCTCCTCCTGGCCGGTACCGACCGGGAAGGTCAGGCAGTCCACGATGATGTCGCACTGGCGGATGCCCCAGTTGCCGGTCAGGTCGTCGATCAGGCGGCTGGCCACGGCCGTCTTCCACTCGGCCGTCCTGGCCTGGCCCTGCTCGTCGATGGTCAGCGCGACCACGGCCGCGCCGTGCTCGCGGATGATCGGCATCACCTTGGCGATCCGCGAGTCCGGGCCGTCGCCGTCCTCGTAGTTCACCGAGTTGACCACGGCCCGGCCGCCGAGCCGCTCGAGGCCGGCCCTGATCACCTCGGGCTCGGTGGAGTCGAGCACCAGCGGCAGGGTCGCCGCCGTCGCCAGCCTGCTGGCGATCTCGGCCATGTCGGCCACGCCGTCCCGGCCGACGTAGTCCACGCACAGGTCGAGCAGGTGCGCGCCGTCCCTGGTCTGCGCCCGCGCGATCTCCACGCAGTCGTCCAGGCGACCGCGGGTCATCGCGTCGCGGAAGGCCTTGGAGCCGTTCGCATTGGTCCGCTCGCCGATGGCCAGGAACGCGGTGTCCTGCCGGAACGGCACGTGCTGGTAGAGGGAGGCGACCCCTGGCTCCGGCCGCGGCCTGCGCTTGGTCAGCGGGCGGCCGGCCAGCCTGGCGGTCACCTGGGCCAGATGCTCGGGAGTCGTACCGCAGCAGCCGCCGACCATGGCGAGCCCGAACTCACGGGTGAAGGTCTCGTGCGCGTCCGCCAGCTCGTCCGGCGTCACCGGGTAGTAGGCGCCGTTCGAGGTGAGCTCGGGCAGTCCGGCGTTCGGCATGCAGGACAGCGGAACCCGCGCGTGCGCGGCCAGGTACCGCAGGTGCTCGCTCATCTCGGCCGGCCCGGTCGCGCAGTTCAGCCCGATCACGTCGATCCCGAGCGGCTCGAGTGCGGTGAGCGCGGCCCCGATCTCGCTGCCGAGCAGCATCGCGCCCGTGGTCTCGATCGTCACCTGCGCGATCAGGAGCACGTCGCCGACGTCGGCGGCGGCGATGGCGCGTCTGGCGCCGATGATGGCGGCCTTGGCCTGGAGCAGGTCCTGGCAGGTCTCCACGATCAGCGCGTCGGCGCCGCCGGCCAGCAGGCCAGCGGCGTTGAGCTGGTAGGTATCCCGCAGCTCGGCGAAAGACACGTGGCCCAGCGTGGGCAGCTTGGTGCCCGGACCGATCGAGCCGAGCACCCAGCGGGGCCGGGCGCCGTCAGCGTCGGCTGCCGCCGCGTCGTCGGCGGCCTGACGCGCGATGGTGGCTCCGGCGAGGGAGAGCTCGTAAATCCGGTCCGAGATCCCGTATTCGCCCAGGTTGCCGAGGTTGGCGCCGAAGGTGTTGGTGGAGATGGCATCGACGCCAGCGGCCAGGTAGCCGTCGTGCACCGCGCGCACAATGTCTGGTCTGGTGGAATTGAGGATCTCGTTACAGCCCTCGTGCCCGGCGAAGTCGTCGAGCGTGGCGGCGCTGCCTTGCAGCATCGAGCCCATCGCACCGTCCGCGATAACTACGCGTTCGGTGAGGGCAGTGCGCAGCGACCGGTGCTGCGGATCGGCGGTACGCGACATGATGGGCCCTATCTTAGGGCCCTGTCAGTGCACGTAGGCTTGAGGCGGTCAGGTAACGGCGCGTCCGGCGGCTAGCAAGGGTAATCGTGGAGGTGGCTTCAGATCGAGTTCGACGGCATCTCAGCATTGACCTCGCCGGTGGTCATCGCGGCCTTCGAGGGCTGGAACGACGCGGGAGAGGCGGCCAGCGCCGCCGTGGCGCATCTCAGCGCCGTCTGGGACGCCACCGCGATCGGCGAGATCGACCCTGAGGACTACTACGACTTTCAGGTGACCAGGCCCGTGCTGGAAGTCACCGACGGCCAGACCCGGCAGCTCTCGTGGCCGACGACGAGGCTGACGCGGGTCAGCCCGGACGGGCTTGAAGGACTGAACCGGGACATTATCCTCGTGCATGGCATCGAGCCGAACATGCGCTGGCGGGGGTTCTGCAAAGAGCTTGTTGATGCCTTCACCGGGCTCGGCGCCGAGCTCGTCATCCTGGTCGGGGCGCTGCTGGCCGATTCGCCGCATACTCGCCCGGTGCCCGTGACGGTCGCGGCCTCTGACGACAAGCTGGCGGCGGCCCTGCAGATAGAGCCGGTCGACTATCAGGGCCCGACCGGGATCGTCGGCGTGCTCCAGGATGCTTGCACCACGGCCGGCCTCCCGGCCGTGTCGCTCTGGGCCGCGGTGCCGCATTACGTGGCCCAGCCGCCGAGCCCGAAGGCGACGCTGTCGCTGCTGCGCGGGGTCGAGGACATTCTCGACGCACCGATGCCGCTTGGCGACCTGCCGGATGAGTCACGAGCCTGGGAGCGCGGCGTGGACGAGCTCGCGGAGCAGGACTCCGAGGTGGCCGACTACGTGCGCGCGCTCGAGGAAGCCAAGGACGCCACGGACCTGCCCGAGGCGAGCGGCGATGCGATCGCCCGCGAGTTCGAGCGCTACTTGCGCCGCCGCGGTGACCGCGGCGAGCACGGCGGCGCCCGCTAACCCGAGGTCGCCCCGCTTCCGTATCGGGGGGCTTTTTAGATCGGCGGCCAGGGCACGGCGGGCCAGTCCTCCGGCGGGAACGGGTGGACGCGGTGCCGCAGCAGCATCTCGACCCTGATCCTGGTGGCCGCGACCTCTTCCGCCGTCAGCCACTGACCCAGCGTCGCGCTCAGGTCGCCCTCGTCCATCAACGCGGCGATCCGCTCGAGCGTCTGGACGGCGTCATCGGTCAGCGGGTCGCCGCGCCACTGCCACAGCACGGTCCGCAGCTTGTACTCCTCGGCGAAGCAGACCCCGTGGTCGCAGCCGTACAGGTGCCCGTCAGGCGCGGGCAGCAGGTGACCGATCTTGCGGTCGGCGTTGTTGATCACCGCGTCGAAGACCGCCATTGACCGCAGTCCCTCGTGGCGGCGGTTCCTGGCCAGCGCGATCAGGTCGACCGACAGGTCGGAGTCGATCCACAGCTGGCACATGCCGGGGCCGAAGGGGCCGTCACGGTAGACCGTCGGCGGGACGACATCCCAGCCGGAAGCGCGCGAGACCTCGTACGCGGCCAGCTCGCGGCCGGCCAGGGTCCCGTGCGGGAAATCCCACAGCGGCCGCTCCCCCGCGACCGGCTTGTAGACGCAGGCCGCCTCCCGGCCCGCATGAGTCACGGTGCAGTACAAGGTGGCGTTGGACGCCTCGGCCAGCCGTCCGGCGATCTCCAGCTGGCCCGCCGTCAGCAGCTCGATAGCCGGGTCCAGCGGGTTCTTGCGGTTCTCCGCCCGATCGGGTGACCGTTCAGTCGCGGCCAACCCGGTGTCCGTTCTGACGCGGGCAGATGTGGCCGCTCGCGTCGAGCGGCAGCCCGCACAGCGGGCACGGCGGCCGGCCGGCGGTCACCAGC
>JADGPC010000131.1 GCA_017882645.1 Streptosporangiales bacterium
GCCCCGGGGCCTGGCCCGCTTCGGTGGTGAGTGATTTCTACTGCCAGTGCCGCTGGTCGCACAAGGCGTTCGGCAAGTAAAGGCAAGATTCTTTTGGCTATCCACAGGACGTGTCGCGCTTATCCACCGGAGCCAGCGGATGAACTCGCTTTGTCCACAGCGTCGTGCACAGCCTCGCCTGGCTGGCCGGCCTGCCGCGGGCGGCCGCTGCGCGCTTCGCCATGCCACGAGCGCCAGAGGGCGGCGTACGGACCGTCGGCGGCGATGAGCTCGCGGTGCGGGCCAGATTCGCTGATCTGGCCGTCTTCCATCACGATGACCCGGTCCGCGTCGTGTGCCGTATGCAGCCGGTGCGCGATGGCGAGCACGGTGCGGCCTTCGAGCACGGCCGACAGTGACTGCTCGAGCCGCCGTGCCGAGCGCGGATCGAGCAGCGAGGTGGCCTCGTCCAGCACCAGGGTGTGCGGGTCAGCCAGGATCAGCCTGGCCAGCGCTACCTGCTGGGCCTGCGGGGCGGATAGCGCCGCGCCGCCCGATCCGACCTGGCTGGACAGCCCGAGCTCCTCGGCCCAGCCCAGGGCGTCGACGGCCGCCAGTGCTGCCAGCACCGCCTGGTCGCTCGCGTCGGGCATGCCGAGCGTCAGGTTGTCCCGCAGCGTCCCGGCGAAGATGTGATGTTCCTGGGTGACGAGCGCGATCTGGCTGCGCAGGTCACCGAGCGGCAGCTCGATCAGCGGGACGCCGCCGACTGCCACCTCGCCGCGGTCAGGTCCGGTGATCCCGGCCAGCAGCCGGCCGAGCGTCGACTTTCCCGCGCCGCTCGGGCCGACGATCGCGATCCGCTCCCCCGGTTCCGCCGCGAGACTGATCCGCCTGAGCACGTCGTGACCGGGAATGTAGCTGTGGCTGACGTCGGTCACGCGCAGCCGGTCGTCAGCCGGCCGCGCGCTTCCCGCCTGCCGGTCGGGCGGCACCTGGGCCAGGCCGAGCAGCCTGGCCAGGGACGCGGCGCCGATCTGGAGATAGTCCAGCCACATGATCAGCTCGTCCATCGGGGCCACCAGCGCCCTGGCGTACAGCGCCCCGGCCGTGACCTGGCCGAGCGTGCACCAGCCGCGCAGGTAGGCGAAGCCGCCGAAGGCGAGCACGCCGGCCAGCGGCAGGATGTAGGAGGCCTCGGCCGCGGGCAGGAAGAACGTGCGCAGCCGCAGCGTGTACCGCTCGGCCGCCCAGCAGGCCGCGATGTCGGCGTCGGTGCGGTCGCGTCGGGCCGGTCCGAGGCGCAGCGCCTCGACCGTCCTGGCACCGTCGACGGTCTCGGCCAGGCTGTCGGTCAGCACCCCCCACGAGGCGTTCTCCCGCAGGTAGCCGGCGGTGGCCCGGCGCAGGTACCAGCGCGCGGCGCCCCACACGGGCGGCACCACGACCAGGCACGGCAGCACCAGCAGCGGGCTGTCAAGAGCGATCGCGCCCAGGGTCAGGCTGACCGCCAGCAGCGCGGTCAGCATCGCCGGCACGCCGCGGCGAGCGGTCACGCTGAGCGTGCTCACGTCGCGGGACGAGCGGGTCAGCAGGTCGCCGCTGCCCGCTCGCTCGACCACGGAGAGCGGCAGCGCGAGCACGCCGCCGATGAAATCCTCGCGGAAGGTGGCGAGCAGCGCCTCGCCGAGCTTGGCTCCGGCCAGCGCGCCGAACCTGATCAGCACGGCCTGCACGACCAGCGCGGCGGCGATGCCGGCCGCGAGCAGGTCGATCCGCCCGGCCGTCGTGCCTTGCTGCACGTCGGTCACGATCCCGCCCAGCAGGCTGGGCGGGACCAGGCCGGCGATCGTCGCCGACGCGTACAGCGCCACCACGGCGGCCAGCTCACGCCACCGGGTGCCGAGCACCTGCCAGACGTGCGCCCTGACCTGGGCGCCTGTGGCGACGGGCAGGATCTCGTTCGGGGCGGTCACTACGGCTCCCCTCTGGTCACGGCGCTGGCGTAGGCCGGGCTGGCCGAGAGCAGCTCGGCATGCGTGCCCTCGGCGTCGACCCGGCCATCGCGCAGGAACAGGACGCGGTCGGCCAGGTCGAGCAGCAGCGGGCTGTTGCTGACGACAACGGTGGTCCGGTTCCTGCGCGCCTCGCGCAGCCCGCTCGCGATCCGGGCCTCGGTGTGCGCGTCGACGGCGCTCGTCGGCTCGACCAGGACGAGCACCTCAGGCTCGGCGAGCAGCGCCCTGGCCAGCCGCAGGCGCTGGGCCTGACCGCCGGACAGGGTGCGGCCGCGGGCGGCCAGGTGGCCGCCCAGGCCGCCGGGAACGGCCTCGACGACGTCGTGCGCCGACGCGGCCGACAGGGCGGCCAGCGTTGTTCGCTCGGTGGCCGGCCGGGCACCGGCAAGCTGCTCGTCCAGCCGCCCGGCGAACAGGTGCGCGTCGTTCGCCGCGACCAGGATGCGGGATCGCACCGTGGCGACGGGAAGATCGGCTACCGGCACCCCGCCGAGGACCGCTCCGGCGGGGTCGGTGCCGGGCAGGTAGCGGCCGATGCGGTCGGCGAGCTCGGCCGCCTCGCCGGGATCAGCGGCCGCCAGGCCGATGAACTCCCCCGCCGCCGCGGTCATCCCCGAGACCGGGTCGTGCAGGGCCGCGCCGGGGCCGGGCTCGCGAGCCGGGCTGGCCGGGTCGGTGATATCGGGCCGCAGCCGCAGGATGGCGATGACCCGGTCCGCGCCGACGTGCCCGCGGACCAGCTTGTCGGCCGCCTCGGTGAGCGTGGCCAGCGGCAGGGCCAGGAACGAGGTGTAGGCGTAGAAGGTGACCAGCTGGCCGGGCGTGATCGCGCGGTGCAGGGCATAGTGCGCAGCGATCCAGGTGGCCGCGGTCACGAACATGCCGGGCAGCAGAATCTCGGCGCTGAACAGGAAGGACTCGGTGCGGGCGACGTGCACGCCGGTATGGCGCAGGTCCTGTGACTGGTCCCGGTAGCGCGCGCTGAACGCTGCCTCCCCGCCGATGCCGCGCAGCACGCGCAGCCCGGCCACGATGTCCGCCGCACGGCTGGCCAGCTGGCCCTGCAGCCCGCGGTACGCCTGCTGGCGCCGGTGCAGCGGCCGGAGCAGGGCGCCGACGAGCGCTGTCATGACCGGGCCGCCGATCAGGACGACAAGCCCGAGCGGCACGGACCTGGACAGCAAGATGACGGCGACGACGACCAGCGCTGCGATCGCGCCGCTGCCCCGCCCGGTCATGTCGATCGCGCCGCCGACCGCCTCGACATCGGCGGTGCCGACGCTGATCACCTCGCCGGTGCTGAGCAGCCGGGCCAGGGTATTGCCGAGCCTCGCGGCGTGGGCCGAGATGAGCTGGATGATCCGGTAGGCAGCGTCGAGGAAGTTCGCCACCACCCGCCGGTGCCGCAGCACCCCGGTCACGGCGGTCGCCGCACCGAGGCCGAGAACGGCCATGCAGTCGAGCGTGAACGCGGAGGTGTTCTTGGCCGCGAGGGCGTCCACCGCGGCGCCGATGGCGGCAGGCACCAGGGCCTGGGCGATCATCCAGCCGCAGCCCCACAGGATTCCGAGCAGGACGCTGGCCCGCTGCCTGGCCATCAGCCAGCCGATGAAACGCCAGGCCGACCTGAGTTCGGGCGTGCCGGGATCGGCAACCGGCAGCGGGCGCATGGGAGCCGAGGCTATCTGGACATACCTGCCGCGAGCACCTGATTATTGTCGGCCCGCCAGCTGCACCAGCTCGCCGAGGATGTCGCCGATCCTGGCCTGGACGAGCGTGAGATGGCCCTCGCCGGGCAGCAGGTGAGCGCGGGCGTGCGGCAGCTGGCGGGCTAGCCACTCGCCGTGCCGGAACGGGACCATCGCATCCTGATCGCCCTGCCAGATCGACATTGGCACCCGCACCTGGTCCAGGCTGAATCCCCAGTCCCGCACGAAGGCCAGGTCGTCGTCTCGCCAGCCATCGATCCCGCTGCTCAGAGCCGTCCGGTTCGACTCGGCCAGGTACTCGGCGAACTCGCCGGTGACCGCCGCCCGGTCCGCGGCCGACGCCAGGCCGCCAAGGGCCTGCGCGACCTGGGCGGCGGTGATGCCGGCCAGCTCCGCCGCGTCAGCCGCGAGGTAAGCGGTGAGCGACTGCTCGCTGTCGATCGCCGCCCCGAACTCGGCGACGTTCTCCGCCGCCATTCCGGCCAGCCAGTCCGGCCCGGTATAGGGGGCGACGCCGGCGATCGTGGCCGCCGCGAGACAGCGGTCAGCCAGCAGCGCGGCCGTGGCCAGCGCGTGCGGGCCGCCGCCTGACCAGCCGGCGGTGACGAAGGTCGTGGCCCCGAGCCGGTCGAGCACGCGGGCGACGTCGCTGGCCGCGTCGGCGATCCGGCGTCCGGGCTGCGGATCGGACGTCCCGTACCCGGGCCTCGCGTAGCAGACCGTGCGCAGCTCCAGGGCTGACGCCGCCTCGATCAGCGGCGCGTAGCTGACCAGCCCGCCAGGAGTGCCGGTATGGAAGACCAGCGGCAGGCCGTCAGCGGGACCGGCCGTGAGTACCTCGACTGACCTGCCGTCGGCGACTCCGACCAGGAACCGGTCTGCTGCTGCCGTCATCGCGTGCTCCCTCGGTGGCCGGCCGTTTCCTGACCGGGCCGAGCCTAGTGGCGCCCGGGCGGGTGAGATCGCGGTCGTCGCACCATTGACACCGCGCTGCTGCGGGGTTAACTTCCCGCAGGGTCGATCGATTCCGATTCATTCCCGATCGGCCAGTACGAACAGGTTCTGGCTGATGCGCGGCCGCCGTTCTCATGCACGGCTCCCGGCGCCCAGGTGGAGGTGAGTCGAATGAGGTGGCGAGGCAGCCTTCCCGCCCGGATTCCCGGCGGAGCTCGAGGCCTGATCGCGGCCGGCTCGGCGGTCGCGGCCGTGACAGCGGTCGTCATGCCGATGTCGCCGAGCGCCGCCGCCGGGCCGGCTCCGGCCGGGCAGCGGATCAGTCACGGCGGCCTCTCGGTGGTGATCACCAGGGATCACTACGGCGTGCCGAGCATCTACAGCAAGACGCTGGCTGGCATGTGGTTCGGCTCGGGCTGGGCCCAGGCGCAGGACCGGATGGCTCAGCTGGAGCTGACCAGGCGCGCGGTCGAGGGCACGCTCTCGCAGATCTTCGGTCCGAGCCAGCTCGGCCAGGACGAGACGGTCAGGACGCTCTTCTATACCCCCGCCGAGCTGCGGGCCCAGTACCGGTCGCTGCCGGCGGCCACCAGGCGGGCCATCGACGAGTTCTCCAGCGGCATCAACGCGTACGAGCAGTCCGCGTTCGCCGGCGCGAACGCTCAGCAGCGGGTGCCGGTCGAGTTCTTCGCGCTCGGCCAGGCCCTCGGGCTGACCGGCCCCTACCGCCCGGCGCCCTGGCGGCCCATCGACACCGTGGCCGTCGGCAATTACCTGGCCAGGGAGTTCGGCGGCGGCGGCGGCAGCGAGCTGCAGAACCTCAGCTTCCTGACGTATCTCGACGCGGAGCTGACCGCGAAGAGCGACGCCCATCCGGCGCAGGATGCGCAGGCCATCTTCAACGACGCCCGCTGGATCGACGACACGACGGCGCCGACCACTGTCCCCTCCGCGCTTCCCCTCGCCGCCGTAGGCGGCCGCGCAGCAGCGGGCTCGCGGGCGGTCGGCTCGGCGGGCGCCAGGCAGGTCGCGATGCTCAGCAAGATCAGCTGGTCGCAGGTCAGCACGGCCGAGAAAGCGCTCGCCGCCGACCGGCGGCGGATCCTGGCCACCGGGATCAGCCTTAAGGTGCTCGCGCACGGCGGATCAGACGCCTTCGTGGTCGCGCCGTGGCGGTCCGCCGACCACCACGCCCTGCTCTGGGGCGCTCCTCAGGAGGGCTTCGGAACGCCCAGCGTCGACGGCGAGGAGTACCTGCACGGTCCTGGCTATAACGCGGGCGGCATGTACATCGCGGGCGAGCCGTTCATCCTGATCGGCCGCAACGCGAGCATCGCCTGGACGACGACCAGCGAGGAGACCGTCGACCAGCGGATCTACGCCATGCAGGTCAACTTCGCGGCGAACCCGCCGACCTACCTGTTCGACGGCAAATGGCGCAGGATGCAGGTCCTGACCGAGCACATCCCAGTGGCCGGCGGAGCGCCGGCCACGTTCACCGTCTACCGGACGATCGACGGCCCGGTGATCGCGCCGCCGAGCGGCGGGACCGCCTTCACGATCAGGTTCGCCTCGTGGGGTCACGAGACCGGCTCGCTGGCCGGGTTCTCCCAGCTGGGCGGCGACTCCACTCTGGGTCAGTTCGGCCGCTCGATGAGCATGGTCACGACGCTGCACAACTTCCTGTACGCCGACCGGAAGGGCAACATCGCCTACTTCGGCGACGGGCTCGTCCCGACCGAGCCAGCCCGCGTCGACCCGCGGCTGCCGGCGCTCGGCGACGGCACGGAGCAGTGGACCGGCTTCGTGCCGTGGCGTGACATGCCGCGCAGCATCAACCCGCGGCAGGGCTACCTGGACAACTGGAACACCAAGCCGTCGGCGCAGGCGTTCTACCAGCAGAACTCGGGCGACGAGTACTGGGGGACGATCTACCGGTCGTCGCTGATCAGCGACCTGCTGCGGTCCAGCAGCACGATCGACCTGCGGTACCTGCAGCACATCGAGCACGCGATCGGCACGATCGATAACGGCGACAACACCCGACCGGCGGCGCCGTACTTCATCCCGTTCATCGTCCGCGCCTACCGGTACCTGCGGGCGGCGCACGACCCGATCGCCAGTCCGGCGACCCACCCTGACCTGGCCGCGGCCATAGCCAGGCTCCGGCACTGGAACGGCGTCGCCACGCTGGGCAGCCCGGCGATGTCCGTCTTCATGAACTTCCTCGAGGCCTACGAGCGCAACGTGTTCGAGGGCGGCCTGAACCCGGGCGAGCAGTACACCGGCGCGGTGAACTTCAGCGACACGGGACCTGGCCTGGGCAGCTTCGGCGGCCTCGGCGGCATGGGTACCTACAACCTGCTGTTCCACATCCTCGACCGAACCCACGGAGTCCAGCCGTGCGGCACGCTCTGCTACCAGGGCGACTATTTCGCCGGGCACCGGGATCAGTTGCTGGTGGAGAGCCTGAACGACGCGATCGCGATCCTGTCCGGCACCGGCACCCAGCTCGGCCAGGACGTCCCTGGCTTCGGCACGACGGACGTGTCGAAGTGGGGCTATCAGCCGGCGACGGACCAGAACTGGGACGACCTCGACCCGCTCGCGCAGGCGGCGGGTGTGGTCACGCACTGCGGGGCGAGCGCGTCGCAGAACCGGAGCACGTTCATGATGGCGGTCGATGCTGATCAGCGCATGACCGGGCAGGATGTCCTCCCGCCCGGCCAGAGCGGCTTCATCTCGGCGGCCGCGGTGCCGAGCCCGCACCTGTGCGATCAGGTCCGCCTGTTCGACGCGTTCACGTACAAGAACATGCCGCCCCCCTAGGCCGGCCCCGGGCCCCTGGCGTGCTGCGTGCCAGGGGCCCGCGGCCCGGGTGCTACCGCTCCTGCTCCGGGTCCGAGACGTCGGCGACCGTGGCCCCGAGGACGGCGAGGATGTCATCGGCCCCCGCGGCGATCGCGACGCCGTGCTCGCCGGCCCCGAGCGTGATCTCGCGGCCGGCGATCCGCTCGTCGGCGATGACCGGCCAGGGCGTCAGCGAGCCGAATGGGGTGATCGTGCCCCGCTCGTATCCGGTTACCTTCGTGGCGACCTCGGCGTCGGGCAGCGACAGCCGGCTGACCCCGAGCAGCGTCCGGAGCTTGGGCCAGGAGATGGTCCGGTCTCCCGGCACGAGCACGAAGAGGAAATCATCCGCACCGCGGCGGACGACAAGGGTCTTGACCACGTCGGCCGGGCTGACGCCGCGGGCAGCGGCGGCCTCGGCGAGGCTGCGAACCGGGCCATGCCTGATCATCCGGTAGCCGAATCCGGCCTCGTCGGCCGAGCGCAATGCTGGTGTCGTCATAGCGGAAGTATGGCGCGCTCGTTCCATGCCGATTATAGGGATATCAAGAGCTGTTTTCTGCCCGAATTCGGGCAGAAATTTGGCATTGGGCCCCTGCATCCCTCAGGATGAGGGCGTGGACCCGGACCTGATCGGTCGCGTGGCCGCCTCGACCGGGCTCTCGGCGGGCGAGGCCTCGCGCGTGGTAGCCGACGTCGTCGGCTGGTACCGGGAGCCGGTCGAGGAGTACGTCAGGAGGCGGCACGCCCACCTGAAGATGTTCGGCTCCAAGAACCACGAGATCTTCGCTCAGATCGCGGCGGAACTCGCTGACCGGGTGGTGGCCGCCCCTGACCTTTCGGAGCGCCAGCTCCGCCGGATCGTGTACGGCTGAATCGAGCTGGCCGTGACCTCGGCCGGGCAAAGGAGACTAGCAGCGCTATGTGCGGCATCGTGGGTTACATCGGCAGCCAGAACGCCGTCCCGATCCTGATGGAGGGCCTGTTCCGGCTGGAGTACCGCGGCTACGACTCAGCTGGCATCGCGATCATCTCGCCGGCGGAGACCCGGGTCTTCCGCCGGGTTGGCCGGGTGCGCGAGCTCGAGGCATCGCTGCCGCGGCGGCTGACCGGCAAGGTCGGCATCGGGCATACCCGCTGGGCGACACACGGTCCGGTGACCCAGGCCAACGCGCATCCGCAGGTGAGCGGGGACGGCCGGATCAGCGTCGTCCACAACGGCATCATCGACAACGCGACCGAGCTGCGCGAGGGGCTGCAGGCCAAGGGCGAGACCTTCGGCTCGGAGACCGACACGGAGGTGCTGGCCCACCTGATTGCCCGGTCAGCCGCGCCATCACTCGAAGACGCCGTCCTCGATGCCCTGGCCCAGATCCACGGCACCTATGCCATCGCCATCATCGATCAGCGGCACCCGGACCGGATCGTCGTGGCCAGGAACGGCTCGCCGCTGATCATCGGCGTGGGCGACCGCGAGATGTTCATCGCCAGCGACCTGTCCGCGCTGGTCAGGCACACGACCTCGGTCGTGCACCTGGACGACGGCGAGCTGGCGACGGTGACCGCGACGGGATTCCGCACCTTCAGCCGGGAGGAGGAGAACACCGCCAAGACCCCGGTCAGCATCGACCTGGACGCGGATGACGTGGACCTGGCCGGCCACCAGCACTTCATGCGCAAGGAGATCCTGGAGCAGCCGGCCTCGGCGGAGCGGATGCTGCAAGGTCGGCTCGACGAGCGGTTCGGCACCGCCCGGCTCGATGGGCTCAACCTCAGCCCGCGTGATCTCCGCAGCTTCCGCCGGGTCAAGATCCTCGGCTGCGGCTCGGCTTACTACGTCGGCCAGATCGGCGCCCAGCTGATCGAGGAGCTGGCCAGGATGCCGGCCGACGCGGAGCCGGCGTCGGAATTCCGCTACCGCAATCCGGTCATCGAGCCCGATACGCTTTATGTCGCCGTCAGCCAGTCCGGCGAGACGGCCGACACCGCGTTCGCCGTCCGCGAGGTAAAGCGCAAGGGCGGCCAGGTCGTCGGGCTGGTCAATGTCGTCGGATCGAGCATCGCGCGGGAATGTGACGGCGGGATCTACCTGCACGCCGGACCCGAGATCGCGGTCGCCTCGACCAAGGCGCTGACCCACATGGCGATCGGGTTCGCGATGCTCGCGCTGGTCCTCGGCCGGGTCCGCGACCTGTCGATCTCCGATGGCCAGCGGATCGTGGCCGGCCTGAAGGCGCTGCCCGGCCAGATTGAGCAGATCCTGGCCGACGAGCCGCAGATCGCCGAGATCGCCGCCGACCTGTCGGCCGCCGAGAGCCTGTTCTTCATCGGCCGGGTGCGCGGTTTTCCGGTAGCCAGGGAGGGAGCCCAGAAGTTCAAGGAGGTGACCTACCGGCACGCCGAGGCCTACCAGGCCAGCGAGCTGAAGCACGGGCCGCTCGCGCTGATCGACAAGGACCTGCCCACGGTGGCGATCGTGCCGGACGACGAGCTCACCGACCGCAACATGGGAGCGATCGAGCAGATCAGCGCCCGGAACGGGCGGGTTGTCCTGATCGCCAATCCAGGCGTGCCGGACTGCGCAGCAGACAGCCGGATCACCGTGCCGAAGAGCGCGCGGGAACTCGACCCGATCCTGCTCGTCATCCCCGTCCAGCTAATGGCGTATCACGCGGCCCGTACCCTGGGACTCGATATCGACAAGCCACGCAACCTAGCCAAATCCGTCACCGTTGAGTAGCAAGTGGCCGGCCTGACGCTGAACCGGGGGGCAAGGCGTACCGTGAAGTCCTGCGAGCATCTAAGGAGACGCCCGTGCCGCTGTCGACCTCAGCCGAGCGCAACAGCTTTGCCCAGGACCTCTTCACGCCACTGCCCGCCCGATATGACCGCCTGGCCGAAATCCTGTCCTTCGGCCAGAACGGTCGCTGGCGGCGCGCCATGGTCGACCAGATCGTGCAGGGGCCGGGCGCCGTGGTGCTCGACGTCGCCTCGGGAACTGCCGGGGTAGCCATCCAGCTCGCCCGCCGCACGACGGCGCGCATCGTCGGCGTCGACCTGACCGAGCAGATGCTGCGCCAGGGCCGGGTCAACGTGGCGCGGGCCGGCCTGGCCGGCCGGATCGGGCTGACCGCCGGCCGCGGTGAGCAGCTGCCGTTCCCTGACGCCAGCTTCGACGCGCTCACCTTTACCTACCTGCTCCGCTATGTCGACGACCCGCAGGCAACGCTGACCGAGCTCGCCCGCGTGGTCAGGCCGGGCGGCCGGGTAGCGAGCCTGGAGTTCTGCGCTCCGCCGTCCGCGTTCTGGCGCGCGGCCTGGTGGCTGTACACCAGGACCCTGCTGCCGCTCGGCGGCCTGCTGACCGGCGGCCGCGAGTGGTTCGTCGTCGGCCGGTTCCTCGGACCGAACATCTCCCGGCACTACCGCCGGTACCCGGTGGACTGGACGGTTCAGGCGTGGCGCGAGGCCGGGTTCACCGACGTGGGCGTCAGGGTGATGAGCCTCGGCGGCGGTCTCGTCATGTGGGGAACCAGGTCAGGTGACTGACCCGCACGCCAGGCCGGCCTACTACGCGGCTGGCCCTGGACCCCTGCGGGACTGGTGGACGCTGCTGCATCCTCCGTTCACGGCCTGGCACCTGTCCTACGTCGTGATCGGGGCCATGCTCGCGCCCCAGGTCAGGTTGGACCGGCTGATTGCCACGCTGGCGGCGTTCTTCCTGGCCGTGGGGCTGTCCGCGCACGCGCTCGACGAGCTGCACGGCAGGCCGCTGCGGACGCGGATCCCCAGGACCGTGCTGATCGCCGTGACCGCCGCCGGCCTGGCGGGCGCGGTCGGCCTCGGCGTGATCGGCATCACGAGGGTCGGCTGGATCCTGCTGCCGTTCATGATCGTGGGACCGCTGCTCGTGATCGGCTACAACGCCGAGCTGTTCGGCGGCCTCATCCACACCGATCTCGGCTTCGCGGCGGCATGGGGGGCGTTCCCCGCCCTCACCGGCTATGTCGCCGAGGCCGGCCGCCTCGCCATCGCGCCGGTCTTCGTGGCCGGAGCGGCCATGGCCCTGTCCGCCGGCCAGCGTTATCTGAGCACCCCGGCCAGGACGCTGCGGCGGCGTACCGCGGCGGTCTCGGGAAGCATTACCTTGAGCTCGGGCGAGGTGACCGTCCTGGATGCGGCCAGCCTGCTTGAACCACTGGAACGGGCGCTCCGTTCTCTGTCATGGGGCGTGGTCCTGCTCGCGGTGGCCATGGCCACGGCCCGGATGGCCTAGTTCAGTTTTCTACGCGCATCTCGGAGGGCATCGTGCGAAGCGGCGTACTGACGGCGGTGGGAGTTGTCCTGACCATCGCGGGGGTGATCTGGGCTCTCCAGGGGTTCGGGGTCATCGGCGGCAGCTTCATGTCCGGCGACTCGGTCTGGGCCATCATCGGTCCCGTGGTGGCCGCCCTCGGCCTGGTGATCACCGGCATCGGCGTCCGGCGCGCGCGGTCAGTCTCGCGGTAGCTCGGGGGCGACCGCCCGCGCTTCCCGCTGCCGTACTCAGCCGATACAGCTCGCCGTGGAGGTGACCTTATTTGTGGCCTCGCTGATCAGGAGACCGTGTTGCGGAGGTGCTGGGTGACATAGACCTTCCCCGCCTCCGGGTCGAACCGCCACGCGCGTCGACTGGCTCACGGGGATGGTGGCGGTCACCGCATTAGCCGCCGGCCGGGCCCGCCAGCGCCGCGTCCGGACCCGCCAGCGCCGGACCCGCCAGCGGCAGCACCGATGTTGCGGCCAGGACGACTGCGGCCGCGATGCCCCGGCCGAGGCGCCGCCGCGCCCCGACCTGTCTGCACGGACAACTGCTCAGCGCTGTCATCATGACCATTCCCCGTGGACTATTAGTCAATTACAGAGGGTAATCGTAGTCGCATTTCCGTGAATGAGCCAGAGAAATCGCTAGCCAACTCTCGCGTCGGTCAGGCAATTCTTCGCGCGCCCTCACAACGGCCCGCGCGAGATTGCTGTTATCGCTTATGAAAACAAGAAAGATGATCTCATCGAGTGGGCTAGGTTGAACGGGTTCTGCTCCGTAGGCGTGACTGCCGGCGAGCATGCGGGATGAATCTGCTGGTCAAGGGCGTGCGCGGCGCGTTTCAACGGGGGTGACAGATGGCATCCGGAGGCGCTTGAGCCTAACCTCGGGCTTTCGGCTGGACATTGGTCAGCCTGATCCTTACATGAGAAAGGTGCCTTTTGACTGAGAGAATATGGCTTGTCGACAGACCTGTCCACGCCAGTTCGAGAGGCACCTTTCAGATGCAGCCTACCGGCTGTTTGAAGATCGCGGTGTCTGCTGACGGGACGGGGATAGTCTCTCAGGCGGGCGGGGTGCTGTTGGTCCGGGCGCTGCGGATCACGGGCCTGGACCAGGGCCTGTCGCGGGCTCGCCCGGTGGCGGCCGGGCCGGGCGGTGCATGGATCCGCGGAAGATCCTTGCCGATCTGGCGTTGACGCTGGCGCTGAGCGGGGACTGCCTGGCGGACGCGGCAATGCTGCCCGCCGAGCCCGCCGTGTTCGGCAGTGGCCTCGGATCCGGTGATCTCGCGGCCGGTGACCCGCCCGGCATGGCAGCCGGACCGTCAGGCTCCTGAACACCAGGAAACGACCCCCCCGCAGCCTCAGACCATCTAGCCAAGATCATGAAGGATCCAGGCTAATTCGATAATTTCGCCCCGACCTTGCATTTCGTAGTTCGAATAACTGCCGGCGCGACCCCGTGCAATGGTCTGCGGAACTCGCTATCGGATTTCAACGCAGGTAACGTACTCATCATTAGCATCGCCCCCGATGAAATCGTGCAGTCCTTTACCTAAGGGTTGATGAGTGCCGTGCTAGCAGTAAATATAGGATATTCTCCCCGGCACGCTGCTCCCCCGCCAGGCCCGCGCTCGCTGCCACCCCGACGGCGGCGGCGGACGGTCATCGGCGTGGTCATAGTCTGTGCCCTGGTTGGCGCCAGCACCACGATCGTGGTGCTCCGCATGCGCCATCCGGCCGCGTCCTGCCAGCGGGCGGCGGTCGGCGCGGACTGCCAGAGACGGGCGATACCGCAGGTAGCCGTGTTTTCCGGCCCGAAGTTCGGGCTGCGCGACCCCGAAGGCATGACTCTCGCGGCGGGGAACGTGTGGGTCACGAACGAGGCTGGCAATTCGGTAACCGAGTTCGGCTGGCGCTCGCCGGGCCGTCCTGTCGTCCTGACCGGGTCGAGCTACGGCTTTTCCGCGCCAGTCGCGATCACGACGGGACATAATCACCTGTGGATTGCCAATAGCCTCGCGAATTCCATTACCGAGCTAAGAGCGACTGACGGCTCACTGACTAGGAAGATTACGAATGTCGCTACTCCGAACTCGCTTGTCCTGTTCGGGAACCGGCTCTGGGTGGCGAATGCCGGAGACAACTCGGTCTGCGTATTCAGCGTCAGGACCGGCGCGCTGATCAGGGACTTCCGCGGCTACGGGCTTGCCAATCCCGATGCCCTGGCCGTGAGCAACCGGCGGCTCTGGATCGCCAGTTCGGCCGCCGACACGGTCACGGAGCTGAACGCCGCCACCGGCGCGAGGGTCCGCACACTGCGGGCCAGGCGCTTCCGCTTCCGGCAGCCTGTATCGGAGGTCGCGAGCCGCACGCAGCTCTGGGTCGGCAACGGTACGACCGGCACGATCACCGAGATCAACACGGTCACGAGCAAGCTGGTCCGGGTCATCGGGGGGGCCGGGTACCGTCTCGGGGGCGCGATGGCGATGGTGCTGGCCGGCCGGGACCTATGGGTGACGAATACTGTCGGCAACTCGGTCACCGAGATCGACGCCGCGACCGGGAAGCTGGTCAGGGTCCTGGCTGGCCGGCCGTTCCGGTTCGATCACCCCGTCGGCGTGACCGCCTACCGCGGCCGGATCTGGGTGGCCAACTCCGATGCGAGCACGGTCACCGAGCTGGTGACGGCGTCGCTGAGCGTCGTGCGCTAGGACGTCACAGGACGTCCCTGCGCTGCAGATAGTGCAGGGACACCCAGCCGGCTAGCACCGGCAGCCAGAATGTGACGGTGCGGAAGAGCAGCACCGCCGTGATGGCCTGCGCGGTCGGCATGCCCGCTCCGGCCAGGGCGATCGACAGCGCGGTCTCGACGGCGCCGATCCCGCCGGGGGTCGGGATGAAGGAGCCAGCCGCATTTCCGGCTAGGTAGACCACCGCGATGCTGGCCAGCGGTACGTGGCTGTCTCCCACCGCGCGGACCGAGGCGGCCAGGCACAAGATGTAGGCGACGGAGACGAGCACCGACCCGCCGATCCCCTGAGCCAGCTTGGCCGGGCGCTGCGCAACGTCGAGCAGCCGCGGCACGACCTGGTCCGCGAGCGAGCCGACCCTGGCGAACAGCTGCCGGCGCCCGGCCGGCAGCGCGAGCACGATCAGCGCGATCCCGACCAGGATGGCCAGTGCCAGGTAGGCCCAGTGCGGCGGCGTGAGCGCCCTGGCCGCCCGGGACGAGCCTGCGACGGCGGCCGAGATCAGCACTAGGACGGCGAACACGGCGAACGACATGACCTGGGTCACGCCGACGCTCGCGGCGGCATCGGTCGCGCTCAGCCGCGCCTTGCGCAGGTACCGCACGTTGAGCGCGACGCCGCCGACCGCGGCCGGCGTCACCAGCATCACGAACGAGCCGGCCACCTGCACGAGCAGTGTCCGCAGCGTGTTCAGCCGCTCCAGGACGAAGCCGGAGATGGCCATCGTCGCGCCGACGTAGGTAGCGGCGGAGAACGCCAGCGCGACCACGGTCCACAGCGGATTGGCCTGCGCGAGCAGTTTCGAGAACGAGACATTGGCCAGCTGGCCGGCCAGCACGTAGAAGGCGAAAACTCCCGCGATGAGGGTAATCAGGGTCCGCGGCCTGACCCGCTCGAGCTGGACCGGCATGACGTGCCCGTCCGGGGACGCGGCCATCAGCCGCTTCCGCACATCGGCGAGCACGCTCTTCCTGCCGCGCAGGGCCGATCGTGTCGACCGGTACAGGGCGACCGGCTGCAGCAGCGGGACCAGCCCCAGCAGGGTGTCCTTCGAGAGCTTCTCGGTGGCGATCGCAGCGGCCCGTTCCGGGCCGACCAGCAGCGCGGTCTGGGCGATCAGCTGCGCCAGGTCGAGCCGGAACTGCAGCTCCGTCGCCGCCACGTCGCCATTTCCCGGCTCGAGCAGGGCCACCTGCTCCGCGTGCTCGCCGGGCGTGGCGACCAGCATGATCCGGTCGTCGGTCAGCGCCCGGTGCGTCACCCGGTGCCTGTGCAGCTGCAGCACGGTGTCCCAGATCCGCCTGAGCTGGTCGTCGGAGGCGCCGCCGCCGAGCTCGGCCAGCGTCCGGCCCTCGAGGTGATCGGTCGCGATGACGGCCGCGTCGGGTCCGACCCTGAGCACGGCCCGCAGCCGCGGGGTCAGCACACCGGAGTCCTCGGTGGCGTAGATCAGCAGCGCCTGCCGCTCGATCGCGCCCTCCAGGGACAGCGGCGCGCTCCGCGAGACGTGCGCCTTCATCCTGACCCGCCGGTAGAGCCGGTAGAACGCGTCGGCGGCCTGCTGGTCACGGTCGAAGACGCTGACGTCGAGCCGGTCACCGTCGCGGACGGTGGCGGTGTACCGGCGGACCTCGGCCGTGTCGGCGGGTACCCGGCGGATGGCGCTTACCGGGGCCTGCTCGGTGCTGATTGCGGCGGCGATCTCGGCCGCCGTCGGCCGGCCTGACGTGGTGCCGAGCGCGTACCGCAGCCCGGATCCGACCGCTGAGCCGATAGCGACGGTGATCAGCAGCGAGAGCACCGTCGTGTGCGTGTCGGCCAGGCTGGCGACCGCGTAGAATCCGATCGCGGTCAGGAACGCGGTACGCCAGTGCGCCCGGCCACGAAGCCCGACGACGGTCACGTAGGCCACCAGGCCAGCCAGGTAACCGTCCAGCGTCGCCTCGTGCCGACCGGTCACCCCGGTCGTGGTGGTGTGCAGCGCGATCTGCAGCTGGCGCAGGAATGGCTGGCTGAGCAGCAGGTTCACCAGGGCGACCACGCTTACGGCGACCCCGCCGGTGGCTACGGCCTCGCCGAGCCTGCGGTACTGCCTGACCACGAGAAGCCGGATCGCCAGGGCGATCGGGAGAATCAGCAGGGCCACGTTCCCGCCGAATCCGACCAGCTGCAGCAGCGACACTGGCAGCCGCCGGCTTCCCCTGACCAGGTCGAACTCGACCCCCGTCGCGGTCGCGCTGGCCAGCAGCGCGAGGCCGACGAGTATCGCGATCTCCGCTGCGGCGATGACGCAGCGGATCAGGTCAGCCGGTATCCGGACCCTCGGCTCCAGGTCGTCGTCGACCAGTACCTGGTCGGCCGGAGCCTTGGTGCCGCTACCGGCGCGCGTCAATGGCGCCATGACCGCTGGCCGCAGCGGCTTCTGACGCGACTCCACAAGACGATCGTTTCACCTGCGTCCAAACCTGGCATGGCCGCTCAGCAGGAAGCCAGAGCAGACAGCGCCCGGCGGCGGTCGGACGCTGACTTTCGAGCATGTTATCGGTCAGACGCCCATCAGCCGGGAAAACGGGGAGATGACTCGCCTGGGCGGGTTCGGTCAGCGAGCCAGCAGCTCGTCGAAGACGGCCGAGGTGGCCGAGTCTGGCTGGCCGTCGGCGGCGACCTCCGAGACCACGTCCAGGCAGCGGCCCCAGGCCTCGCGAACTCCGGCCAGATTTCCCGCGGCGTGCTCGGCGCGCATCATGATCCGCCACAGCTGCTCGGCTGAAGCGTCGGCGGCCAGCCCGATCCTGGCCGCGCGGACCGCGGCGGCTGGGTCGCGGCCAGCCAGGCTCAGCTCGGCCAGCGTCTCGGCTGCCGCGACGATCCGCGCGGTCACCCCGTCGACCATCTCCGACTCAAGCCACCAGTAGTAGCACCCAGTGAAGGGCTGGCCGCGGATCATGTTCAGGGCCTCGGTCAGCTGCGCGGCGCCGGCGGTGCTGGTGAGCGTCTCGAACTCGTGCCAGTCGACCCGCGCCTCCGCGTGCAGGGCGTACTGACCGTGGCCGAGGTGCTCGATCCACTCCCGGCCGTCACCGGCCCGGCCGAGCGCGCGGCGGGTGCGGGCGATCAGCTGCCGCAGCGAGTCGGCCGGCTTCGGGTGCCCGGAATCTGCGCCAAGCAGAACGCGAAGCTGCCGGTTCGACAGGCCCTCCCGGTTGAGCGCCAGCGCGACGATCAGCTGGCTCTGAGCGGGCACCAGGGCGCCCGCCTGGCCATTGATGGTGAGCGAGCCGAGCACGCCGATCCGCAGGCTGGGTGCCGGCGGCGGATCGGCCGGCCCCGCGGGGGCTAGCGGGACCGCGCCGCGCAGCGGCCTCGCCTGACGGCCTGGAAGCCCGATGACGCCCGCGGGCGCTGCCGCGACCGCGGCCGCGACCGGAGGATGGCCGTCGCCGCTGTCCGGCCCGCGTGGCCGGATCCACCAGGCCAGGGCGACAGTCAGCGCGCCGGCCAGCATGCCCGCGCCGAAGACGGCCACTCCGGGCAGCCGGCCGGGGAAGACGGCGGCCAGGTGGCCGGCGCCGACGGCAAGCGAGACGATAGATAACGCCATTAGCTGCTGAGATCCTGCCCAGGTCGAGATTCCGGCGAGCGTCAGATCAGCATTGCCGACGAGATGAGCGCGCACAACCCGTTCTGCTGCTTTCGCGACCTCCGGACCCGGACTCAGGCCGCCCATAGCGCGCTCAGTTCCCGCTGGCCTCATTCTCGCCCTCCTGTCACGAGCCAGCCCGCTCGACCTGCCGGAGGATGGTCTGGGCCACGAGGCCGGGCTCGCGGATAGCGGGCAGATGGTCAACGCCCGGCATCCTGATCAGCTCGCAGCCCGGGATCCGGGCCGCGACCGCCTCGTCGCACTCGATCAGCGCGGGCCGGTCAAGATCCCCGACCATCAGCACGGCCGGAGCGGCACGTCGGCCAGCCGGTCGAAGGCAGGCTCAGCGTCCCGGACGAAGGCGTCCTCGGCCTGCCAGGCCCGGACGGCCGACCGCATCATGTCGCCGACCAGCGGCTCGGCGCCCGCCGCGGCCCACTCGCGCAAGCTCAGCGCCAGGACGGCGTCCTCTCCGGGCTGGCCAGTGCCAGTAGCGGATCACGCTGAGCCGCTCGGTCAGGGCCGGCCAGAGAAGGTCCCAAAAGCGCGCGTCGGCGATCCCCGGATGCAGCAGCACGGCGGCCGGGCCGGGACCGCCCGAGTCCGCAACGGCGGCGAACCGGTTATCGTCAGCTATGAGCTTCGCATCCGCGTCCCGGACCTCGCCGCGGCCGGGAGTCTTCGCTGACCTGCGCGCACTGCGGGCCTGCTGGCACCCGGTGGCCTTCTCCGCCGGCTTGTCCGACAAGCCGATCCATGCCGATCTGCTCGGCGAGCCGCTGGTCCTGTGGCGCGGGCCCGGCGGCGTCCGGGCCATGGCGGACCTGTGCGTGCACCGGGGCACCGCACTCTCGCTGGGCTGGATCAGGGGCGACGAGCTGGTCTGCCCGTATCACGGCTGGCGCTACGGGGCGGACGGCCGCTGCGTCGCCATCCCCCAGCTTGAGGACCCGACCCGGGTGCCCGCCAAGGCCCGGGTGCCCGCGTTCAGCGCCCGGGAGCGCTACGGCCTGATCTGGGTGGCGCTCGAGGAGCCGCAGTGGCCGCTGCCCGAGGTTCCTGAGCTGGAGGACTCCTCGTGGGCGACCCTGCAGGCCGGCCCGTACCGCTGGGAATGCGATGCGGCTCGCCAGGTCGAGAACTTCACCGACTTCGGGCACTTTCCCTGGGTTCACCCAGGGCTGCTTGGCGACCCAGACCGGCCCGTCGTGCCGAAGTACGACGTCCGCACCGAGGGCAACGTGCTGCACTACTCGATCGTGCGGCCCGAGGCCCCGAACAGCGACGACTTCCCCGTGTTCGCGAACGATCAGTCCGGGCCGCCCGAGCGGCGCAGCACGTACCAGCTGCACCTGCCCTACACGATCGTGCTGCGGCTCGGCTGGGGCGGCGAGCAGGGAATGGTCTATTTCTTCGCCTCGCAGCCGGTTGGCGTGGATCGCAGCGCTGGCTACGTGGTCATCGGCCGGAACTACAACCTCGGCCAGCCGGACCGAGTCCTGCAGGATTTCGAGGACACGATCTTCGGCCAGGACCAGGTCGTCGTCGAGTCACAGCGGCCGGAGCGGGTGCCCTTCGACCTGGCTGATGAGCTGCACCTGAAGTTCGACGCCGTGGCCGTGGCCTACCGGAAGGCGATGCGGGCGCTCGGGCTCGCGACGAACGCTCCCGCCGGATACGGATCCGGATCCGGGTCCGGGACCGGGGCCGGCTGAGGTAACAGGGGTATCCAGAACCGGCAGATCCCGCTGGCCTGGTTGTCGAGCACGCCGCCATTGACCTCGATGACCCGGCGCGAGGCGACATTGCTGGTCCGGCAGGTGACCAGCAGCCTGGTCATGCCGTCGGCCCGGCACCGGTCGCACGCCGCGGCGAGCATCGCGGTCGCGTGGCCCTGCCCGCGGTAGCGCGGCACGACGTGGTAGCCGACGTGGCCGCCATCGTGGCGGAGAGCCGCCGTCAGCTCGTGCCGGATCATGACGGTGCCGAGGTAGCCCGGCTCGCGGACGTACCACAACTCGGTAACCGGGACTCCCCACCGGTAACGGGGTGCGCGGCGGCGCTCGACCAGCGATCCGAAGTCGGCCGCCGCCTCGTCGAGCCAGGCCGTCGGGGTGCCGTCTTCCGCGCAGATCGCTCGCTCCCCGGCCAGGAACGAGTCGCGGACGGCGGTCGTCGGCAGGTCCAGGCGAGGCAGCCGGCCAGCATCGGTGTCCGGGTGGCCCGCAGTCACGCTGGCGGTTCCGGTGCGGTACCGGCCCGGCGTCCTGGCCGATGCCGCCGCTCGGCATAGGCCCAGCGCGGCACGGCTCGGCGTCCGCCGCGCCGTCCGCCCGGCGCGGGCGCGGATGCCTGGACCACGGCCGGGTCGGTCGACCGCCACACCTCCCTGACGATCACCTGGAGGGCGCCGGCTAGCGGAATGGACAGCAGCGCGACGACGAAGCCGCCGAATACGCCGCCGAGCCAGCTGCCGAGTGACGCGCCGACCAGGATCGAGATCAGGACCAGCAGCGGATTGATCTTGACTGTCCTGCTCATGATCACGGGATTGAGTATGTGGTTCTCTACCTGGGTGTAGACGGCGAAGACGACCAGCGTGACGATGCCGGCCGTGAGCGACTGGGTGAGCGCGAAGAGCACCACCGGGATTCCGGCCAGGGCGCCGCCGATCATCGGCAGGAAGTCGACCAGCGCGACCCACAGCGCCCAGAGGAACGGGAACGGCACGCCGAGGATTATCAGCGTCACCAGCACGACCAGGCCGGCGATGAGCGAGGTCGCGAAGTTACCGAGCATGTAGCCGGTGACCGACCGGTTCACGGCGGCCGCTATCCGGCTGTACCTGGCCGCGCGCTGCGGGGCGACCAGTCCGAGCAGCCCGGTCCGCAGCTTGGGGCCCTCCATCAGCAGCAGCACGACCAGGACGAAAACGGTCAGTAGGGCGACCAGCAGCGTGATGGCGCCCTTGCCGACGCTGAGGATCGGCTTGGCCAGGTCCTTGCCGTAGGTGGCCAGCTTCGGAGCGTTCGACTTGACCCACGCCTGGACGTGGTAGCGGGTGACCAGGTGGCCGATCCAGCCTTGCCCTTTCTCGGCTTTGCTGACGTAGATCGGCAGGCTGTCCGCCAGGTGCGTCACGCCGTTGACCAGCGGGTAACCGAAGGCCAGGCCAAGCGCCGCGAAGGCCAGCACGGCGAGCAGCGTCACCACCGCGACAGCTACCCCGCGACGGCCGAGCGAGCGCTCCAGGGCGACCACGAGCGGGTTCAGCAACAGGGCGATAAAGCCGGCTACCACGATCAGCAAGATGACGTCACGCAGCCGGTAGACCACCTTAGCGGCGAGGTAGACGACCACGACCGCGGCGATGGTGGTCAGGATCGCCCGCAGCGGCACCCCCCGGGCCTCGGCGGCAGACCACAGCACAGCTCGCCGCGTGTCGCCTGCGGGAGCTACCTGCTGTCCCGCCAGGGCCAACTGATCCGGCTCGGCGGCGCGAGGGGTTCCGCCGGGCTCCGCCGCCTGGGCGTCGTCTGTCATGTGCACAGCATGCCAGTCCGCCTCGTAACCGCGAACCTCATGAGGAACCAGGACAAAGCGAAGGCCAATTTGACCATGGCCCGACCTGCCCGTCCTCGCTGCCCCGAAACCCGCATGGAACTCGAGGCTTCACCCGGCGAGGGTGACTGGCCGGCGGCGCGGGCGGGAACGCTAGCCACCTGAGGACCACAGACATCGGGGGAAACAATGACGAGCACACGGTCGCCTATGACCGGCATGCAGGTAAGTTCCACGAATTCCAAGGCCATGATCGTAGGTTTCGCCCTCGTGGCGACCGGTGGCCTGATCAGCATGGCCGGGATGGGAATCACCGGCACGGCCATGTTCAACGCCGTCCGGCGCTGGATGATGGCGCAGCAGGAGCCGCCGAGCGCGGTCATGAAGCGCAAGATGGCGCAGGCCAAGGCGGCCACGACGGCCGGTGCGAGCGCCTGGCAGAACGGGATGACGACGTCGGCCAGACACTGACGCCAGCGGGCCGGATCCGCAGGTGATGGCCGGGATCCGGCCCGACCCGCTTCCTTTCGGGCCGCTAGTCTGTCAGTCGATTTATCGATAATGGGCCCGGTTCTCGGGACCACCCTGACAAGCTAACCTGCCATGGACCGACTGACCAGGGCTGACCTGCTTGCGTACTGCCTGGCCAAGCCCGGGGCCTGGCCGGACGAGCCGTGGGGTGGCGACGTGGTGGCGAAAGTGGGCCGCAAGATCTTCGTGTTCATCGGCGCTGACCAGGGGCCGGCCGATGGCTCCATCGGGCTGAAGTGCGGCCCGAGCCGGGAGGTAGCCGACGAGTGGCTGCTCAGGTACCCCGGTGACGCGTCGGTCATGGCCTACATCGGGCGATCGGGCTGGAACTCCCTGCGGATCGCTGGCGCCATCCCCGACGACGAGCTGCTCGAGGCCATCGACGCTTCCTACGACGCCGTGGTGGCGAAGCTGCCGAAGAAGGAGCGTCCGGCATGAGGACGACCACGTTCCGGCTGCGGACTGCCGGGCGCGAGTGCGTACTGGACATCACCGATCAGTGCGCTGACTTCGCCAGCCAGGCCACCGGCGGCGGCGATGGACTGCTGCATGTCTTCGTGCCGCACGCGACCGCCGGCGTGGCGATCATGGAGCTCGGCGCGGGCAGCGACGCCGACCTGCTCGCGGTCCTCGCCGACCTGCTGCCAGCCGATGACCGGTGGCGGCACGCACACGGGTCGCGCGGTCACGGACGGTCCCACGTGCTGCCCGCTTTCCTGCCGCCGTTCGCGACGCTGCCGGTGCTCGGCGGGAGTCTCGGACTGGGAACCTGGCAGTCGATCGCGCTGGTCGATCTGAACGCCGACAACACCGACAGGATGGTGCGATTGTCCCTGCTGACTGACGGTACAACGCGCTGACATCGCGGTTTGGCGTTTCGGGGTCGCCGGGCCGGGTAGTGTGGGCTCCCGACGTACTGAGTCACCACCGATCTCAGCACCCATTACTTATGGCGAAACACAGACGACCGCGCGATGCGCGAACCCATAGCCGGCCTCGCCGCCGGGCAGCCATTTTCCGTGGCGGCACGCTGGCCCTCGCGGTAGCGCTCTGCCTGGCCGGGAGCGTCAAGCTGTTCGCCTCGGCGTCCAGCGCGGCAGACGGCGCCAACGCTTCCTCGCTCCGCGGATCGCGCCATGCGACGCTCGTTCCGCCGAAGGCGGCGCGCGGTCACCACCGGTCCGGCCACTCCCCCGCTGCTCGCCCGCGAGCACGGGCAAGCACTTCAGCGCCCGCGACTTCGCCCGCGACTTCGCCGTCGCCCAGCCCGCAGCCGGCGTCCGGCCGGTCGGTTACCGCCGTCGGCGACTCCGTCATGGTGGCGTCGACTCCGGCGCTGCAGCAGGCGCTGCCAGGGATCTACATCGACGCCATGGTCGGCCGCCAGTTCAGCACCGGCCTGCAGGTCATCGCCGACCTCAAGGCGAGAGGACTGCTGCGCCCGATCGTCGTAGTCGGCCTCGGGACCAACGGGACCGTCACCGCTGACGAGATCAGCCAGCTCTTCGCCGAGATCGGGCCGAGCCGCCGGCTCGTCCTGGTCAATACCTTCGAGGCGAGGCCATGGCAGCAGGAGGTCAATTCGACCCTGGCCGCCGCGGCTAGCGACCACCCGGGCGTCGTGCTGGCCAACTGGTACACGACGATCGAGCACCAGACGAACCTGCTCTGGCCCGATGGCATTCACCCGCAGCCAAGCGGCGGCCTGGTCTACGCGAAAATGCTCAAGGCGGCTCTTGAGCGGCTGGTGAATCCGCCCGGCTGACGCCGGTCAGCCTGACGTGATCGCGTACGGCTTCGGCTTGCGTCGCAGCCAGTCCCAGAAGGAGCGCCTGGGCGGCCGGGCGACGATGTTGCCGCTGCCGACCCGCCCCGACACGCTGATCCGGAGCGTGACGGGGACAGCGGTGCCCCAGGGCTCCTTGACCTTCACGTTGCCGCTGCGGATCACGACGTCGTCGGCGTCGACCGCGATGCCGGGCTTGGTGATGATGAGCAGGTTGCCGCTGCGGACCTCAGCCTCGATCTGGATCGTCCGGTCAGCGACGACGGCCTCGGTGAAGTCGAGCTTGACGTTCCCGCTCGTCACCCGGGCCTCGATCCGCCGGGGCACGACCCACCGGCCGACCCGGCTCACGTTGCCGCTGCGGCATTCCAGCCGCGCTACGTCCTTGGCTCGCTCGGCCGCGCTGGCCAGTGCGGGAGCGATCGCCTGGCCGCCGGCCGGCAGGTCGCTGGTCAGCGCGGCCAGCTCGCCGTAGGTTCGGGCGGAGAACGCGACCTCCACGCGCTCGTCGAGTTCCTCAGCCGTCAGCCTGCCGTCGCCGGCGGCCACCCTGAGCACCTCGATTACGCGATCTCGGTCCTCGTGCGATGCCCGCAGCCGGTCTGCCGACGGTACGTTGTCGTCACGCCCGAGCGGCGATATCTCGCCCATCATGGACAAACCCTAAGCCCTCGGCGGCGCCCGCGGGGACTGCCAGCCACCACGCCGCGGCCTGGTCGGCCGATCGAACAGCGGTACCTGACGGTCAGCGAGGTGTTCCCGATGGAGACCAGGGCGCAGTCGCCGAGGCACAGCTTCGCGATGCTGTCGTCGACGCGCTCGGCGACCGGGCCGCTCAGGTCGAGCTGCGGGTGCTGCCCGGACTGGCCGGCCGGGGGCTGGTCGACCTGGCCCGCGACCGGGGTGCCGAGCTGATCGTTCTCGCAGCCCGCAACACCTTCGCTCACCTGCTCGGCGCCCTGAGCCAGTATGTGCTCCGGCACGCGCCCTGCCCGGTCCTGATCGTGCCGGACGATAACGCCGGGCCGGACGCGCCGCCGTAACCGAGGATCCCTCCTAGAGCACGCCGGCGCTGTCGGCAGGTCGCGGCTGCCCGGCCCGGGCTCCGAAGTCGCCGGCCTCAGCGGTGCTGGTGCGGTCCGTCCGGCTGCGGGGCCGCAGGCCCGCCGAGCCCCGATCATCGCCCACGATGAGGCCGCCGCCGTGATTCCAGGCCACGTAGCGCCAGGACAGGTTGATCAGCGCCGTGACCCGGTTCCGGCCGCCGAGCAAGGTCACCAGGGGCAGGACCAGCCAGGCGAGCCACTCGACCGTGCCGCGGAACCGGGGTCCGCGGGCCAGTTGAACAACGGCCGACCGCCGGCCGATGGTAGCCATGATCCCCTTGTCGTGGTAGCCGAACGGCACCGTCGGCTGGTCGCCTGCACCCCGGCGGCCCAGACGGTCAGGTCGCTGCGAAGCGTCTCCCCGCTGCCCAGCAGGATGGTGTCGCTGGTGACCTCCTTGATCGAGGTGCCCACCATGATGTCCACGCCCCGCTTGGCCAGCTCGGCAGCAGCGTACTTGCGCTGCGCAGGCTGGTACGGCGTCAGCAGGCCGGGCAGTTGCTCGACGAGCCTGATCCGGACCTGGGCCGGGTCGATTTCCGGGTACGAGGTGCGCAGGGCCGTGTTCCTCAGCTCGGCGAGGCTGCCGGCCATCTCCACGCCGGTGGCGTTCGTACCTGAGCTGGCGGCCATCGGCCAGCGAGATCACCCGGGCGGCGGGGTCGATGTCCGTCAGCTCACCGCGCCGGAAGCGCGACAGCTCCTTCGGGGTCGCCAGGCCGCCGAAGCCGCACCCGGCGACTACCACCACGGGCTGCTGCGCGGTCGCCACGGGTTCAGCTGGTCGTCGCATCGGATCTGCTTTCTCCTCGCTGATTGTCATCGGGCAGGTCGGAGTAGGAGACAGCCACCTGCTGCTCGTCTCTGCGCTGCTGGGCGAGCGGCTGGAGGTCCAGGGCGCGCCGGTCGGCCCTGGTGAGCGGTGGCTGCACGATGGAGCGCGGCCAGAGCTTTCTGGCCGCGACGACGTTGACCTCGGCCGAATATATGGTGACCTCGACGACGACGTAGATCCAGGCAACGAGGCTCAGCACGATCGCGAAGATGCCGTAGACAGAGTCGCTATGCAGGTAATGGCGTACGAGCAGCGTGCCGACATCCAGCAGGATCGTCCAGGCGAGACCAGCCAGGATCGCTCCGGGCACCAGCTGGCGGATCGGCACCGACTTCGGAGTCAGGACGCGGAAGCCGATGGTGTACATCCCCACGTTGGCGACGGCGGCCAGCAGGTCGGCCATGATCACTAGAAAGACTGAACTGCTGCCGAAGGTTCCGAAGCTGGCAAGTGCCGCGGTCACGGCCCCCCCCACGCCCAGCACGAGCAAAAAGAGACCGGCCCGGCCGAGGCGCTGCCAGTAGCCTGGCCGGTCGGGGCCGGGAAGGTTCCATACCTGCGACATCGCGAACATGCCGGACTGGGCCAGACCTGAGGCCCCCCACAGCGCGAACAGCAAGCCCGCGATCAGGCCGACGTAGCTGGCCCGGCGCAGCTGGTGGACATTTCCGGAGAGCTGATGGCTGATCACGGGGAACCGGCCGGCCACGGCCGACAGCACGGTGTGCCGCAGAGCAGGATGCCCGGCTGCGACGATGCCGAGGATCGTTGTCAGCACGAGCAGCAGCGGGAACAGCGAGACGAACGCGGTGTAAGACAGGCTCGCGGCCAGCTGGCCGGCGTTGTCGTCACCGTACTTCTTGATCACTCCGAACGTGAACGCGCTGGCGACGTGCCGCTGCTGCCAGCGGTCGACGGGCCGGATCACGCGCTCCACGGGATTCATCGCCAGCCAGCTACCTCGTTGCCCGGACGGCAAACGCCGCGCCTCACCTGGCCTGCGGTTTCCGCGCTCAGTTGTTATCGGAAATTCGTCCGGCCGTCACGTCGTCGCAGCCGGGCGATGCACCGGCATCGGCGACCGTAGGCTCGTGCGGATCGCCTACGTCACAGAGTCCTTCCCGCCCGATGTCAATGGCGTCGCCAGCACCGCGATGCGCGTCGCCGAGCAGCTGATCCTGAGCGGCCACCAGCCGCTCGTGATCGCCCCCGCGGCGGCCAGCGGTCGGCCGGCCGTCGATCCCGGCTTCCCGGTCGTCCGGGTGCCGGCGGCGGGACTGCCGCTTTATCCCGGCTTCCGGGTCGGGCTGCCCGGTCCCGCGGTGCGCGCCGCCATCGCCCGGCACGACGCCGACCTGGTGCACCTGGCGGGCACCTGCTGGCCCTCGCCGCCGGAGAGATGCTCGGGTCAGCCGGCCAGCTCCGCCCAGGGCGGCGAGCGGGCCGCGCCCGCGTTGCCGGCCAGCCGCGCCAGTACGTCACGCAGCCCGGCGACGTCCTCGTCGCTGATCCCGGCTCGCAGGCGCTGGTCGAAGGCCATGGCCGCGCCTCGCAGCGTCAGGAACAGCTGATCGCCGGCCTGAGTCAGCTCCACGATGTGGATCCGGC
>JADGPC010000132.1 GCA_017882645.1 Streptosporangiales bacterium
GAACGTCTTGACCGGCTCAAGCACCTGGTCGGCCTGGTCGTGCCGGCCGGTGTAGCACCAGACGATGCCACATGCCTTGCGGCCCCACAGTTCCTCGGGGAACGGCGGCGCGGGCGGTATCGTGAGCAGTGCGATCCAGCCGCTCAGCTCCTCAGGCAGCGAGGGCAGCAGCTCCCGGTACCAGCGCATTACCTCGGGTGTGTCGGCGATGTCGTACAGGACGGGGCCGGCGATGACCGTGCCGTGCTCGCCGATGTCGTGGGTGCGGAACGTGAACGAGGTGACGATGCCGAAGTTCCCGCCCCCGCCGCGCAGGGCCCAGAGCAGGTCGCTGTGCGACTGCTCGGCGGCCTTGACGAACGTGCCGTCGGCGAGGACGACATCGGCGGCGATCAGGTTGTCGACGGTGAGCCCGAAGCGCCGCGAGAGGTAGCCGATACCGCCGCCGAGGGTGAGGCCGGCCACCCCGGTCGACCCGAGGAACCCGGACGGGGTGGCCATCCCGAACGCGACAGTCGCGTGATCGACGTCGGCCCAGGTACAGCCGGGGTCGACGCGGACGGTGTGGTTCTGCGGGTCGACGGTGACGCTGCGCAGCAGCGACAGGTCGACGACCAGAGCGCCGTCCCAGACGGCGAGCCCGCCCGCGTTGTGCCCGCCGCCCCGGACGGCGATCTCGACGTCGTGCTGGCGGGCGAACCGCACGCAGGAGATGACATCGGCGGCGTCGCGGCAGCGGGCGATGGCAGCAGGGTGCTTGTCGATCATGGCGTTGTAGACGGCGCGCGCCTCGTCGTAGCCGGGATCTCCCGGGCGGATCACGTCTCCGCGCAAGCCGGCGGCCAGTTCCTCGAACGGTGCGGTGGCGGTGCGCTCTGATGTGGCAGTCATGTGGTTCCCCTTGGCTGATACGGCAGTCGCAGTTCACGACATCACGAAGCTAGGACCCGGCGCGTTCGCTCAGCGTTCGGGCGCTGGCGTTCGGGTCAGGCCATCGGGAGAACGCCGGCCACGGGGATGCCCGCGCCCCGGGCCTCGATGTCGCGCTCGCAGCGTCGTAGCAGCGCGATGCTGCCGTGCGCCGATGCCAGCGCCGCGGCGGAATGCAGCCGCTCGACGGCTTTCCGGTCATCGGCATCGTGGGCGGCGCGCATCCGGATGACCTCGGGCAGCCACCACACGTCGTCGTTGGCCTGCCCGGTGACGAGGGCCGCGTCGAGCGTCGCTCGCGCGGCACCGGCCTGGCCGGCGCCAGCTTGCAGATCGGCGAGAAGGGCCAGCCAGTACGGCATCCGAGCGAATGCTCCCTGGGCCTTGAGATTGTCGATGCCCCGCCTGGCCAGAGCGATGCCCGATTCATCACCGAAGGACCAGCCTTGTAGCACCAGGCCCCATTCGCGATAGTAGGCGAATCCGTACCGGTCGCAGAGCGCGCGCAATTCGCCGGCGGTTTCCCTCAGCCCGGGCACGTCGCGGCGCATCTGGAGCGTAACGGACCCGTAGGCCAGGGCCGCGGCCAGACTGTACGGGTGGTCGATGGCTCGGGCCAGCGTGATCGCATCGTCGCAGCAGGCCCGGGAATCGTCGTCGTGACCGAGCAGCCAGTGGGCGTGTGCTGCCCAGGCGGTGCCGTGCATGTCGGGCCGCGTGCCGGTACTCATCGAGGCACCTCTCGCCAGTTCGTTAGCCAGCTCGAGATGATGCAGCGCCTCGTTTGGCATCCCGAGGCTCACAGCGGACCCGCCGACGGCGAAATGACCCGGGCCGCTGAGCTCGGAGTCGGGGTCCATCAGGCTCAGCGCGCGGACGGCAATCTTGTATCCGTCGGCGGTGCGGCCCTGGACGAACCGCGACGCCCACAGCGCCACCAGGCCTGTCACCATCGAATCATTGCGGCCCAGAGATTCCGCGAGCTCGATCGAGCGCTCAAGCGCCCGCTGCAGATCCGGCGACGCGTATCCGTACTGGGCGTTAAGCGGTGCCGCCATGGCTTCGAGAACGGCAAGTTCTCGGCTGTCCCTGTCTCGGCCCGCCGGGAGATTGCGGACGATAGACAGCGCCTTCTTGTGCAGCCGGATTGCCTCGGTATGAGCAAACAAGCCGGCCGCTATGTCGGCTGCCCGACGGTAATAGGCGACCGCGCGCTCTGGTCGGCCGCCGCGGCCGTATTGCTCAGCCAGCTGGGCGGCAACCGCGTCGGTGTCATCGGCGTAGACCAGCTCGAGCCCCTGGGCGATACGCCGGTGCAGCAGCCACCGCTTGGGCGGGCTTACCTGGGCATACGCCGCATCGCGCAGCAAGTCATGCGAGAAGTTGTAGCCATCGTTGAGCTCCGACATGATCCTGCGTCGCCAGAGTTCGTCGATGGCACCCACGACGATGTCGGCGTCCAGGTCGCTCGCCTCGGTCAGCAAATCCAGGCTGAAGTCCGTCCCGACCGCCGCCGCCAGGCCAGCCACCTCCCTGGCCGCGGGGCTGACCTGGCTGAGGCGGTTGCCGAGCACCGAGGTGAGATCACCCACTGGCAGCGCGCCGCCGCCGAGGGCGTCGCTTCGCAGCGCCTCGACCACGTAGAGCGGGAAGCCGCCGGTCGTCGCATGGAGCAGGTCCACGTCGTCCTGGCGAAGTGGCCGCCCGGATATCGTCTCGGCGAGCCGCGCCGTATCGGCGGCCTCCAGCGGGCTGAGCGACAGCTCCGTAAGCAAGCCGCCGGCCCGGACGCTGACGACCCAGTCGGCCATCTCGGAGTCTGCACCGGGGCTGTCAGCACGCAGCGTCCCGGTGATCAGGATGCGGGCGGCAGGATCCAGACCCAGGCAGAACGGGAGGAATATCAGGGTTTCCTGGTCGCACCACTGAAGATTGTCCAAGATCAGCATTATCGGACGGTCCGCCCCGATCAGTGCCCGGGCCAGGCCCTCGAAGAACCGGTGCCGCTGCCAGGCGTCCACCATGGCCCTGGACCCGACGACGGGCTCGCCGCGGCCGTGCCCTGAAGGCACTAGCCGTTCGACCTCAGCCCGCCACGCCGCCTCGAGGGTCGCCGCCCCGGATCGCACCGCCGGGTTGCGCAGCCAGTCCGCGACCGGAGCAAGTGCCAGTCGGCCGGAGGTGGCAAAGCACTGAGAGCTCGCCACGATCGCGCCCTGCTGCCGCGCCAGATCGGCCACTTCGGCCACCAGGCGGGTCTTCCCGACGCCTGCGTCACCACGGACAAGCACCAGACCGGGTCGCCCCGCGGCGGCAGTCTGCCACGCGTCCCGGAGCAGGCTGAGCTCCCGCGACCGCCCGACGAACTGCGCTGAGACAGAGCCGGGCCGGCGTGCCGCGGGCGCGGCGGCCGGCGCTGCGGCACCTGCTGCATCCACGGAAGCCATCAGGCGCTGGAGGGTTGCCCTCGTCGCTGCGTCCGGATCCACGCCGAGCTCACGTTCCAGGACCGAAGCGCAGTGGTGATAGGTGCTCAGCGCGCCGGCGCGATCACCCAGGTCGGCCTGGAGCTGCATGAGAGTGCGGTAGCCGACCTCCTCCATCGGCAGCAGCTGGACGCGGCGGCGGGCGGCAGCCACTGCTCCGGCCAGGTTGCCGGTTTCTTCCTGCGTCTTGCTGACCAGATCGCACAGATCGGCACACTGCCGTTCGAATACCGACCTCAGCTCAAGCAGGCAGTCGTCGTACGCACCGGGCAGGAAGTCACCCTGATACTCGGCGATCGCCGCCGTGGCGTGAGCGAGGATCCCGTCGCTGTCACCCGACTGCGCGGCTGCCAGCGCGGCCTTGCGCTCGATGTCAAAGGTGCGCAGGTCGACGTTGCACGTATCGGTGTCGCGCCAGCACAGCTCCCGTGATGTCACGACGAGCGACGGCTCGTCGCCCAGAACCTGCCGCAGCGTGTGCAATTCGCGGCGAAGATTGGTCAGCGCCTGCGCGTCCGTCGAGTCCGGCCAGAACAATCCGGCGATAAGCTGGCGGGCCTGCGGAGACCCGGCGTGAGCGGCCAGGAAGCCGAGGAGCGCGACGGTCCGCGACGACCGGAGCCGGACAGCGCCGGTCCGGCCGTCTGCGATGGTCTGCTCCCCCAGAAGGGAGACATGCAGCAAGCGCACGCAAGCCTCCTGACTGCCCAGGGTAGACCCGCTGGCTACCCGGTGGAAGCCGCTGATCGACGGACAGCGCGGAAGCTAGGTGGCGATGAACGATGAATCCCTTTATGCCATGAATTGCAACTAGGTATCTAATGACCCGAGCGCCCCGATGACCCCGCTCGGACCTGGGCAGCGAGCCTGGCCATGATCGGGCGCATCAGGCCGAGCGGCTGGCTCTCCGCGGTCAGGATGGCGGTCAACGCGTCGTCTAGCTGCGCGGCGAGATCGGCGCCGCCCGCCGTGCGGCTGAGCAGGCGCAGGACGAGCTCGGCCCCGTCGAGTCGTCCCCACAGGTAGTCGTTCTCCCGCCATTCCTTGTCGAAGAACCCGCCGAAGTGGGCCAGCGCGGTTCCGCGCAGCTTGTGCGGCAGCTCGGCGCCGGTCTCGTCGACCGGTGTCAGCTGCGGCAGCCTGGCCAGCGCGATGATCGGGAAGATCAGCGCGTCCCAGATCGGGAAGGCCAGGTAACGGCAGGCCAGCTCGCGGCGTGCCTGCGGATCCCATTCCCCGGTCACGGCGCGGAAGCTCTCCCAGAAGCCGCGGCTCGAGCCGACCGACAGCTGCCGCAGCTGCGCGCTGTACGCCGCGAACAGGGCCGTCAGCTCGGCGTCGTGCGCCAGCGCGTACTGTTGCGGGTCGGTGACAGCGGTGTCGTCCCTGATCGCCAGCGGGCCGAGGACCGCGAGCTCGCCGCCGACGGCGGCCAGGGCCCTGGCCGCCATCTCATTCACGTCCGCGAGCATCTGCCAGCAGGCCGCCTTGAGGGTGGCCAGATCCTGCCTGGCCGGCGCCGGGTGGCGGTCAGCCAGGGGGAAGAGCGCGCTGATTCCCTGCAGGATGAACTGGCCGCGCCGGACGCGGAACGGCAGGTCGACGGCGCCAAGCGAGTGCTCGAGGGTGACCGGATTGCCGTCCAGCCAGGACCGCTGGGATCGGACCCAGGCGCCGATGACGGCCGCGACGAAGTACTCCTCGTTCGACTTGTCCGGGTACCTGAAATGGCGCGCCACAGCCGCCGCCACCGGGTCGGCCACGGCCGCCGCCTTCAGCCGGCAGTAGGTCGCGTACTCCAGGCCCGACGCGTCCTTCGCCTTCCAGCGCACCTGGCCGGCCGTCATCAGCACCGTGGCGTAGTCGGCCGCGGTATCGGTCCCGGTGCCGTCAAGGATCGGCAGTACCTCGCTCATCTGCAGCTCGGCGATGCGGCCGACCTCGGCGATCAGCAGGTTCATGTCGCGCAGCTGACCGAGGGTTCCGACGAGCGGCTCGTGCTGCGGGATCGTCGCGCGCGAGGCCCAGACCGTCTTGAACCACGTGGGCTGCGCGGCCGGCCCGGCCGGCGCGGCCGGCGGCAGCACCGGATCAGGCTCGATGTACACGATCTCGCGGGCCGTCTCGGTCGCGGCGGGCTTCGCCGCGATCGCGTCGATCACGTGGTCGAACGGCCCGTTGTCGAGCACTCCGCCGTCGATGTACCAGGAGCCGCCCGGCTGCCCGTCCGGCGAGCCGTACTGCAGGAGCGCCTGGACCCGGCCGAGGTCGGTATCCGCGGCCGGCCTGACATCCCGGATCGCTGATGCAAAGCTCTCCAGGCTGACCGGCGGGAATGCACCGGGGAAGCTGGACGTGGCTCGCGCGGCGAACGCCAGAGCCGCCACGCCCTCATCGCCGAAGTCATCCGTGCCGCCCGGCTCGAAGTGGAATCCCAGCAGCTGGCGGTACGAGTGGTCCAGGTGCGACACGCCGCCCGTACCGGTCGGGATGGCCGTCTCATACCCGTAGAGGTCGGTTGCCGTGACGAACAGGTCGAGGCTGCTGTCCGGGCGCACGAGTGTCGGACGCTGGCCGGGGACCGCCTGCATGTCCCTGAGGGCGGAATAGAGCAGCCGGGACATCAGCGCGCCCTTCAGCGGCGCGCCGGTCTCGCCCGGGTGCCGCACCAGCTCGGCGCAAGCGACGGCCAGCTTGGAGACCATCCGCTGCTCGTGCGTGAATCCCAGCCCGTGGCCCTCGAGCAGGATCTCCAGGTCACCCATGTCAATCCACAGTGACCGGAACCCGCTCAGCGACCTGCCCTGGGTAATCGCCCGGGCCAGGCAGACGCCATTGATCCCGCCGGCCGAAGTGCCGGCCACCAGGTCGACGAGCGCGGTCACCGGCGTTCCGGCCCGGGCCAGGGCGACGAGCGCGGCGAAGTACGCCCGTTCCGTGTCGTACTCGAGCCCGCCGGCGGCGTGTCCGGCCGGCTCAGCGAAGCGGTCGGCGACCGAGTCAAGAGTCGGATCGGCGTCGAGGGCGGCGTCGAACGCGCGTGCGGCGCGGACGAGCTTGAAGATCTCCTTGGTGACTCCGTGCATGTAGACAGCGAGCGATACGCCCCCGTAGCAAACCAGGGCGATCCGAAGTTCCTTACCGCAGAAGCCGTTCTGACCACTCATCTCGCGCCCTTCCGCGGCTATCTGGCCCACCTGACCGCGAACGGCCCAACTGGTCAGGTCATCGAAGTCAGCAGCAGTTTCGTCACATGATGATCCAGTGACCCAGCATTCGCAATGAAACGCGATGAATACCCAGACACGGGCATTCACGCCAATTCCAGCGGACAGGACAGCAGCGGTTACGTAGCCTCCCGGCCGTCACCGACGAGCAGGAAACAGACCTGGTCAGGCGGGTTATGACGCCCTGTCCTTCCGGTACCGGAGCGACGACGCTGACGAGGGTGCACGCGGCGACGTTCAGATCGGACGGGCGCGCAGCCTGGTGCCGGACGCCGACCTCATCCGGGCCCACGTCACTTACGCCGGCTGGCTACGGGCAAGCCGGCCTGGAGATCATCGAGCCGGGATTGTCCCCGAGCACGACGGCGGTCACGCGCTCTTCTGGGCACGTCTCGGCGGCGGCAGCACTTCATAGCGCCTTTTCAGCGGCCGGGCGGCGCCCTCGGCGCGCGTCAGCGGATGCCGGCCGGCCGAAACTGGACGCTGATCCTCGGGCCGGCCGGCCTGGTGGTCTTGGGGACGCAATGCTGCCAGGTGCGCTGGCAGGTGCCCCCCATGACCAGCAGGTCACCGTGCCCGACCAAGTAGCGGCGTACCTCCCCGGGCCCCTGACGGCTGCCCGAGCGCGGACGCAGGAGAAGGGCCCGCGGGTTTCCCAGCGAGACGATCGCCACGATCGTCTCGCGCACCCGGCGTCCCGAAGTGTCACCGTGCCAGGCAACGCTGTCCTGGCCGTCGCGGTACAGGCACAGGCCGGCCGTGCAGAGCGACTCGCCAATCCCCGGGCTGTAGCGCGCATCAAGAGCGCGACGGGCTTCCACCAGCGCGGGATCTGGCAGCGGGTCATGCTGGCCGTAATGGCACAGCAGCCGCGGGACGGCGACGACCTGGTCGTACATCCACCGCCGCTCGCCCCGCCACGGGACGCTGCACGCGAGGCGCTCGAACAGGGCATCGGCGCCGCGAAGCCAGCCGGGAATCACGTCAAGCCACGCCCCGTGGGCTAGCTCCGTGCGGCTGGCCGGCACGTCGAGGCGGCCCAGCCCGAACTCCTGGTCCGCATCGAACAGCGACGCCTGGAAGGTGCTTGTCATGACTCCAGGATAAACCAAGATTCAAACGGGTGTTCGAATCCTGGCCTCGGTCGCAATCACCCTGCGGGGATGATGGCGCGACCGGCGGCCTGGAAGGAGGGTGGGAAGCCGGTGCGCATGCAACGAGGGGGCAGGGAATGGCACAGTCGTCGAACGGTCGGCGCGGCGCGACCTCGCCGGCCGCTGTCGGAACCGCGGTCAGGACCGCGGGCAAGACCGCGGGCGCCGCGGACGCCGTCATCGGCGCCGCCCATCACCTGCCCGGAGTTCCCGCCCTCACGGCGCGGCTGGCACCGGCTCGCGGTCGGGCTGTCGCCGATGTACTCCGGCGGCCGGAGGCGGTGCTGCACCGGGCCAAGCAACTGCCGACCGCTGCCGTCATGCTGCGCGAGGCCATGGCCCCGCTGCTGACCGGGAAGGTCGACGACTGGCGCACCGAGTACGCCTACACCACCGGGATGCAGGCCTTCATCTACGGCTTTCCGTACATCTACAACGCCAGGCTGAGGCACGACTGGGTCACCAGGCCCAGCGACCAGGCCGTGATCCCGAACGCACCGGTCGGCCATTTCTGGCACGCCAAGTCCCTGGTCGACGCGACGTACCGGGACGGCGGCTGCCCGAATAACGACACCCTGTACTCGGTCGCCTGGGTGGATCTGTCCCGCGAGCCGGTGATCCTGTCGCACCCGAATATGGGGAACCGTTACTTCACCTTCGAACTGATGGCCTTCACCTCCGACAACTTCGACTACGTCGGGCAGCGCACCACGGGCAAGGCCGCCGGGCACTTCGCCATCACCGGGCCAGGCTGGAAGGGCAGGCTGCCCGCCGGGGTCAAGAAGACCCAGCCGTCGCCGACCCCGTGGATCCTCGTGCTCGGCCGGACCCTCGTCGACGGCCCGGATGACCTGCCCGGCGTGCGAGCGCTGCAGCAGCAGTACAAGCTCACCCCGCTCAGCAAATGGGGAAAGCCGCGGGCTCGGGTTCCCCAGCGTCGCGCCGTCTACGCGCCGCCGGATCCGCATCAGGATCCGCTCGGGCCGTGGAAGAGCCTGAACGCCATGCTGGCCGAGAACCCGCCGCCGGCACATCACGCACTCCTGCTTGACCAGTTCGCGCGCATCGGCATCGGTCCCCGGCTCGATGTCGAGGCCCAGCCCGAGGCCGTGCGGCGGGCCTTGATCCGGGCCGCTGCGATCGGGATGCCGCTGCTGCGCCAGCAGTTCCTCAGCGGCGACTGGGCGACGGTGATCAACGGCTGGCGCTACCCGCCTGCTGAGGAAGGCCGCTTCGGCGACGACTTCCTGCGGCGGGCCGCTGACCAGTCGCTGGCCGGCATTTCGGCCAACGACCCCGCGGAGGCCGTCTACCTGGTGAACTTCGACGACGCCAGCGGCAGGAAGCTCGCTCCGAAGAGCCGCTACCGGCTGCATCTCGCCGGCCGGGAGCTTCCGCCGGTGGACGCGTTCTGGTCGCTCACCGCCTATACCGAGGAGGACATGAACCTGATCCCGAACGCGGCCAGGCGCTTCTCGGTCGGAGACCGAGCACCTGGCCTGCGGCGCGAGCCGGACGGCGGCCTGACCATCTACCTGCAGCCGAAGTCGCCCGGGTCGGCCAGCGAACCGAACTGGCTGCCCACCTCCGCCGATCGCCCGTGGTTCGTGATCCTGCGGATGTACCGGCCGCACCGCGCCGTGGTGCAGGCCAGATGGAAGTGCCCGGGCATTGTCAAGGTTTCCTGACACTCGCCCTCGGGCGAGTCCATGACGACCCAGGCTGACCCGATCGCGCTGCTGCGCAGCAAGAGCTACCTCGTCCTGCTGTTCGTGGCCGCGCTCCTCGGCATTCCGGTCTCCGCCGTCGCCTACGGGTACCTGGCCCTCGTCAGCTACCTGCAGAAGGAACTCTTCACCCGGCTGCCGCACGGGCTCGGCTTCGTCTCCGAGCCGCTGTGGTGGCCGCTGCCGGTGCTGCTGGTCGGCGGCGTGCTGACCGGCCTGGCCATCCAGTACCTGCCAGGTCACGGCGGGCCGTCCCCGGCCGACGGGTTCAAGCTGCACGGCGCGCCGACCGCGGCGCAGCTGCCCGGGATCATCCTCGCCTCGCTCGCGACGCTGTGCTTCGGGCTCGTGCTCGGGCCTGAGATGCCGCTGATCCTGATCGGCGGCGGGCTAGCGGTCGTGGCCGTGCGCATGACCAGGCGCACGGTCCCGGATCAGGCGATGGCGGTCATCGCCGGCGCCGGCAGCTTCGCCGCCATCAGCACCCTGCTCGGTTCGCCCATTATCGGCGCCTTCCTGCTCATGGAGGCGACCGGGCTCGGCGGCCCGATGCTCGGGCTGGTGCTGATACCGGGGCTGCTGGCCGCGGGCATCGGATCGCTCATCTTCCTCGGGCTCGACAGCCTCACCGGCCTGGGCACCTTCTCGCTGGCCATTCCCGGGCTGCCGCCGTTCACCAGGCCGAACCTGGCCGAGTTCGGCTGGGCGGTCGTGATCGGGATCGCGGCGGCGCTGGTCGGCAGCGGCCTGAAATGGCTTGCCCGCCTGGTGCATAGCCGCGCCGACAAACGGAACATGCTGGTTGCCCCGGTCAGCGCGCTGGTCGTCGCCGGACTGGCGATCGCCTATGCGGAAGGGTCTGGCAAGCCGACCTCCGACGTGCTGTTCTCCGGTGAGTCAGCGCTCGGCCCGCTGGTCACTCACGCGGCCAGTTACACCGCCGGGGCCATCGTGCTCCTCGTTGCCTGCAAGTGCCTTGCCTACGCCGTGTCGCTGGGCAGTTTCCGCGGCGGACCGGTATTCCCCTCGATGTTCGTCGGCGCTACCGGGGGCATCGCGCTGTCGCATCTGCCCGGGCTGCCCGAGGTACCGGGAGTCGCGATGGGCATCGGCGCGATGTGCGCGGTGATGCTGACGCTGCCGCTGACCTCGGTCCTGCTGGCCACCCTGCTGCTCGCCTCCGACGGCCTCGCGGTCATGCCGCTGGTCATCGTCGCGGTCGTGGTGGCCTACGTCGCCAGCGCGCGGATCGGGCCGCCTCCCGCGCAGGCCGCCGCCCCGCCGGCGAGCCAGCCGGCCCAGCCCAGCCGGCCGGCCAAGGACGGCGCCTAGCACTGTCGCCAGGCGCGGGTGGCCGGCGGCAGCTGAGCGAGGGCTGAGCTGCCGCTGTGCGGCTGCTGAACTCCGGCAGTGGACGGCAAACCCGAGTATCTTGTCCGGATGACGCCCGCCGTCCAGGAGATGGTCTCCGCGACCTATGTCAGAGACATCGACGTGTCTCGCGACTTTTACGAGCTGCTCGGATTCGCGGAGGACTCAACCGGGCGGGCCGCGACCTCTGGATGGTCTGCCCTGCAGCAGGGCGGCTACCTGATCCTGCTGGCCTCGACCACGCCGCCGCTGGACATTCCGCAGCTGCCGCTGCACTTCTACTTCTTCTTCGACGATATCGACGCGGTCATCGCCAGGCTGCGGGCGGGCGGCGTCGACGTGGCGCACCTGGGTCGCCCTCCACACGCCCTCGGTGGCGAGGCCAAGCTTCTCGACCCGGACGGCAACACCATCCTGCTCGGCCAGCGGGAGCGGTCCGGTTCGCAGCACCCGCCAGCCGACGATTCCTCGCCGCACTTCTCGCTGCTGAAAGAGGCCGCCGAACTGGTCTCGGCCCGCGGCGGAGCCAAGACCAGCTGCCAGGTCAACGATGTCAGCGGGAAGCCTTGCCGGCAGAAGGCCGACGTGAAGCTGGCCGACGCCGCCGGAGATTCGGCCTGGGCTTGCCTGGACCACGCCGACGAGATTCTCGTGACCGTCCGCGGAGCGTTCATCGCCAGTCAGGCTGATGAGGGCATTGCCAGCTATCTGGCCCGTCGCCGTAAGTAGCAGCTCGAGTGTTTCCAGCTACCGCACTAGGTTAGAGAGCTGGAGATAGCCGGAGCCGGACGGAGAAGCGGAGAAGTTGCCGGACTCGCAGTCCGAGGTCCTCAACGCTGGCCCTCGCGACCATATCGTGCTCTTCTACGCCGACGACGGCGAGCTAGTGCAGAAGGTCGGCGGCTATCTGATCGACGCCCTCGACAAGGGCGGCACCGCTATCGTCGTCGCTACGTGGGCCCATCAGCTCTCGTTCGGCCGGCGGCTGGCGCAGGCTGGCATCGACCTCGCCGAGGCCCGCGCGTCTGGTTTGTACACCGAACTCGATGCGGCCGACACGATCGACCGGTTCGTCATCGGTGACCGGGCCGATGCGGCCAGTTTCTGGGCCGAGGTCACGCCGGCTATCCGGCGGGCGGCCAGCCTCGGGAAGC
>JADGPC010000133.1 GCA_017882645.1 Streptosporangiales bacterium
CCAGGTAGTCGTCGGCCCCCGCGTCGAGGGCGTTGACGCGATCGGATTCCTCGCCGTACGCGGTGACGACGATGATCGCGACCGCGGAGCGCTCGCGGAGCTTGCGGCAGACGTTCACGCCGTCGCCATCCGGGAGTTCGAGGTCGAGCAGGACCACGTCGGGCACGCTCCTGGCGAGCGCCTCGCCGCCCGTCGTCACGTGCTGGACCTGGTACCCGCCCCTGGTCAGGCCGCGGACGAGCTGAGTCGCGATGCCGAGGTCGTCCTCGACGATGAGCACGCTCGGACCCGAGCCGGACGCGGCTGGCTCATGCGCGGCAGTTGGTGCTGTCATGTGACCGAGGTTAGGGCAGGTGGCCGGCCGGAGCTTCCTACTCGGTGGGAGCCCCGGGCGGCGGCGTGGGCACCGTCACGGCGTGATGCAGGCCGAATCCCCAGTTGAGCAGCCGGGCAGCGTCGGCGAAAATCGCGCCGGTCTTGGACGGCGAGCTGTCGAGCACGACGCCGATCAGCACCCGCTTTTTGTGGATGGCCTCGAACAGCAGGCACTCGCCGGCCGCCGGGGTCCAGCCGGTCTTGATCCCGATCACGCCGGGATAGCTGCCCAGCAGCAGGTTCGTGTTCAGCCAGAGGTAGCGATGGTGATGCGGTCCGGCCCGCAGCAGGTACCTCTTCTGCCTGACCACGTCGCGGAAAGCCGGCTGCCTCATCGCGGCCTCGCCGAGCAGCAGCAGGTTCCGCGGGGTCGAGACGTCGCTCGACGGGACTCCGTCGAAGTTCGTGAAGTGCGTGCCGACCAGATGCAGCCGCCTGGCGTTCGCGTTCATCTTGCCCACGAAGGCGCGCCAGCCAGGGCCGTAGCTGCTGGCCAGGGCCAGGGCGGCGTCGGCGCCCGACGGCAGCAGCATCGCAGCGAGCAGCTGCCTGGCCGTCAGCACGTCACCGACCTTCAGCCCGGCGCCCTGGATGCAGCAGCCGAGGTAGGCCTCGTCTGCCCGGGTAATCCTGATCCGCCTGCTGAGGTCGCCGGACCGCACCACGACCAGCGCGGTCATCACCTTGGTCAGGCTGGCGATCGGGCGCGGGCTGTACTGCCTGCGTCCCCACAGCTGCTTGCCTGTCGTCCCGTTGGCCAGCTCGGCCGCGTAGGCGGCGATGGACCGCGGCGGGTGGCTCGCGGCGGCCCGAGCCGGGCTGGCCTTGGCCGTGCTGGCCTTGGCTGTGCTGGCCTTGGCTGTGCTGGCCTTGGCTGTGCTGGCCTTGGCTGTGCCGATGGGCGAGCCGACGGCGCCGGCGGCGAGGACAGCCAGGCAGCCGGCCATGACGGCAGGACCGTGCCGCCAGCGGGACCTGGGGACGCGGGGCCGGGGGAGCCGGCCGGATCGGGACATGGCACTCCTGCAGGGCATACGGCGCTCCTAAGGGCACAGAGCCATGCGGCGGGACGTTACCAGCCGGCCGGCAACGGCATTCCCTCGGTATACCCGGCCGCGCTCTGGACTCCCACGACGGCGAGCTCGTGCAGTTCGGCGAGATCAGCCGCGCCGGCGTAGGCGCAGGCGCTCCGCAGGCCGGCGATGATGCCGTCGATCAGGTCCTCGACGCCGGGGCGCAGCGGATCGAGGTACATCCGCGACGTCGAGATCCCCTCGTCGAACAGTTCCTTGCGGGCCCGCTCGAACGGCGAGTCCGCCGCTGACCGCAGCCGGACCGCGCGGGCCGACGCCATGCCGAAGCTCTCCTTGTACAGCTTGCCCTGCGGGTCGCGGTAGACGTCGCCGGGCGACTCGCAGGTGCCGGCGAACCAGGAGCCGATCATCACGCTCGACGCACCGGCGGCGAGCGCCAGCGCGACATCCCTGGGGTGCCTGACGCCGCCGTCCGCCCAGATATGCCGGCCCAGCCTGCGCGCCTCGGCGGCGCACTCCAGCACCGCACTGAACTGCGGCCGGCCGACTCCCGTCCGCATCCTGGTGGTGCACATCGCGCCGGGACCCACGCCGACCTTGACGATGTCGGCACCGGCCTCGATCAGGTCGGCGGTCCCGGCTGCCGTGACGACGTTGCCCGCCACGACGGGCACCGACGGCGACACCGAGCGCACCGCCTTCAGCGCCCAGATCATCTTCTCCTGGTGCCCGTGCGCGGTATCCACGACCAGCAGGTCGGACCCGGCAGCGAGCAGCTGCCTGGCCCGCTCGGCGACATCGCCGCTGATGCCCAGCGCGGTGCCGACCCGCAGCCTGCCCTCGGCGTCAGTGGCAGGCTCATAGATGGTCGCGCGGAGCGCGCCGGTGCGGGTCAGGATGCCGACGCACCGGCCGTCCTCGCCGACAACCGGCGCCAGCTTGTGCCGCCCCGCCTGCAGGAGCCCGAAGGCCCGCTCCGGATCGACGCCGGCGGGCAGGGTTACCAGCTCCGAAGACATCACCTGATGCAGCTGGGTGAACCGGTCTACTCCGGTGCAGTCGGCCTCGGTGACCACGCCCACTGGCCGCCCGTCGGCGATGACCACGATGCCGCCGTGCGCCCGCTTGAGCAGCAGGCTCAGCGCGTGGCCGGTCGTGGCGTCAGGACCCAGGGTCAGCGGCGTGTCGTAGACCAGGTCCCGGCTCTTGATCCAGGAGATGACCTCCGCGACCACAGCGACCGGTATGTCCTGCGGCAGCACGGCGAGCGCGCCCCGGCGGGCGACCGTCTCGGCCATCCGGCGGCCGGCCACCGCCGTCATGTTGGCGACCACGATCGGGATCGTCGTGCCGCTGCCGTCCATGGAACGGAGATCGACGTCATTGCGTGATGTCACCGCTGAGCGGTTGGGCACCAGGAAGACGTCGCTGTAGGTGAGGTCATAGCCAGGTTCAGAGAGGAAGCGCACCTAGCGATTCTGCCCCCTGAGACTGGGCTAGTCCCGCCTCAGGAGCCGAGAACCTGCCGAAGATAGTCGTTGCCGAACCGGCGTTCCGGGTCGAGCTTGTCCCGCAGCGCCACGAAGTCGTCGAACCTCGGGTACGCGCCGCGCAGGTATCCGGCGTCCCTGGTGTGCATCTTGCCCCAGTGCGGCCGGCCGCCGACCGCGGTCATGATCGCCTCGGTCTCGCGGAAGTACTCCTCGTGCGGTGCCGGATGATAGACGTGGAAGGCGATGTACGCGCTGTCCCGGCCGCTTGCCGTGGAGAGCCACAGGTCGTCGGCGGGCGCGACGCGAACCTCGATCGGGAAGCTGATCCGCCAGTCCCGGCGGCGCAGCAGGTCGCGCACCTGACCGAGCACGTCGGCCAGGTGCTCCCTCGGAACGGCATACTCCTGTTCCTTGAACCGGACCCGGCGCGGGCTGGTGAACACCTTGTACGGCGCGTCGGTATAGGTACGCGCGCTGAGCGCGCGGCTCGCCGCCGAGTTCACCGTCGGGATCGCTGCCGGAGCCAGGTAGCCAAGACGGCAGGTCGCCCCGAACAGCGAGTTGGACAGGAACTCGTCGTCCAGCCAGTGCCGCCACCTGCTGAGCGGCCTGGCCGGTCCGGCCGACCGGTTGTTGCGCTTGGTCAGGCAGCCGTCGCTGTGCGGGAACCAGAAGAACTCGAAGTGCTCGTTCTCGGTGGTCAGCTCGGGCAGCCTGGAGATCACCTCGGACCAGCGCATCGGCTCCTCGCGGGCGGTCAGCAGGAAGAGGGGCTCCGCCCGGAGCGTCACGGCCGTCACCAGCCCGAGTGCGCCCAGGCCGACCCTGGCCGCGTCGAACAGGCCAGCCCGCGGGTCGTCAGCGGAGCAGGTGACGATGCTGCCGTCGGCCAGCACCAGCTCAAGGCCGGCGATCTGCACGGCCATGCTCCCGCTGTCCCGGCCCGTCCCGTGCGTTCCGGTCTGGGTCGCGCCCGCGACGGTCTGCACCTGGATGTCGCCCATATTGGTCAGGGACAGGCCGCGAGCGTGCAGCTCGGCGTTGAGCCGGTGCAGCGGGCAGCCGGCCTCCACCGTGACCAGGCCCGCTTCGGCGTCGACGGATCTGATCGCGGCGAGGCCGCCCGGGTTCAGCAGCACGCCGTCGGTACTGGCCGTCGGGGTGAACGAGTGCCCGCTGCCGGTCATCCTGACCGGCAGCCCGTCGGCGGCCGCCCTGGTCACCTCGTCGGCGACCTCGGCCGCCGACCTCGGGGTCCGCACCCGGGCGGGCCTGGCCGTCACATTGCCGGCCCAGTTTCGCCAGGCGCCTGCGTTATCCCTGGTCATCGGAGCTTGTCCTTTCCGGCTCGGTCCTGAGCCTGGCTAGCCCGGCGACGCAGATCAGGACGCCGGCGGCACCGCAGCACGCGGCGAAGGCGAAGGTCGGGCGCGCCCCGTGCGCGTCGATGATGTGGCCGGCCACCGCCGAGCCCAGCGCTACGCCCACCGAGATGGTCGAGCTCAGCCAGGCCATCGCCTCGGTCCTGCGGTGCGGCGGCGCCTGCCGCTCGAGGATGGCGTAGCCGGCCATCAGGGTCGGCGAGATGGCGAGCCCGGCGACGAACCCGACCGCGTCAAGCGCCAGCAGTCCAGGCACGGCCCAGAAGGTCGACACGCCGACCACGGTCAGCGCGGCGGTGATGGTGAACCGGCGCCCGATCGGCGCCCGCCAGTGCCGGGACCCGTACCACAGGCCGCCGACGGCACTGCCGAGCGCGTAGGTCCCGAGGATCACGCCCGCCACCGGGCGGTGCCCGAGTTCGGTCGCGAAGGCGACCGTGCTGAGATCGATCGAGGAGAACATCGCGCCGATCAGCAGGAAGGCCGGGGCGAGCGTCGCCAGGCCGGCCGCGGGCAGCCGGACCCTGGTGATCCGCCGCCCGGCCGCCGCGGGCGGCTCGCTAGCCGGCGAAAACGGTGCTGGCCGCGGCCTGAGCGCGGGCTCGGTCCGTCGCTGCAGGGCGAACAGCACGGTCCCGCCGATGCACAGGCCGATGGCGGCCGCGATGCCGGAGGCCGGGATGAACTGAGTGGCCAGCAAGGTCACCAGGGCCGGCCCGATCACGAAGATGAGCTCGTCGTTGACCGACTCGAGCGCGAAGGCCGTGTGCAGCCGGCGCTCGTCGCCGTTGACGAGGGTGCTCCACCGGGTGCGGACCATCGTGCCGACCGACGGCATGGACGCCCCGGCCAGGATGCCGGTCACCAGCAGGGTCCAGAACGGCGCGCCAAGCTCGGCGCAGCCGATGAACACCGAGCTGCTGAGCGCGAAGACGGCGGCCTGCACCAGGAGCACCCGGCGCTGGCCGAGCCGGTCGGCGCGCTGGGCGATAACCGGCCCGACGACCGCGTAGCCGATCGAGCCGGCCGCCGCGACCACGCCGGCCTGACCGTAATGGCCCGTCAGCAGGGCGATCAGCAGCACAGTGCCGAGCCCGTACATGGACATGGACATCCGGCCGACGAATCCGGCCGAGGAGAACGCGAGGGCG
>JADGPC010000134.1 GCA_017882645.1 Streptosporangiales bacterium
AGCGACCCGGGACGGGGAAGTCGCGCGGGACGACCAGCGCCTCGCCGCTATCTGCGGCCTCGATGATCCCGTGCGCCGGAAGCTGTACGACTACGTCGCCGGATGCCGTGAGCCGGTCAGCCGGGACGAGGCGGCCGCCGCCGCCGGCGTCGGCCGCCCGCTGGCCGCCTATCACCTGGACCGCCTCGTCGGCCTTGGCCTGCTGACCGCGGACTACCGGCGTACGGCCGGGAGGCGGGGTCCAGGCGCTGGCCGCCCGGCCAAGGTCTATGCACGATCGGACCGCGAGTTCGCGGTCACCGTGCCGCCGCGCGAGTACGAACTCGCCGCCCGCCTGCTCGCGCAGGCGGTGGAAGCTGATCCGAGCGGAGCGGCGCTGGCTGGCCTGCGGCGGGCCGCCCGGGAGCTTGGTGCCAGCCTCACTGGGGCCAGCCTCACTGGGGCCAGCTTCTCTCCCGCCAGCCCGCCCGGAGCCGCCGCCGCCGCCGAGGGCGAGCTGCAGGCCATGAGTGCAGCGCTGGACGCGCACGGATTCGAGCCCGCCGCCGACCAGGACGGGAACCTGCGGCTGCGCAACTGCCCGTTCCATCAGCTGGCCGCCCGGCACCCCGATGTCGTCTGCGCCATGAACCTGGCCCTGCTCGAAGGGGTCGCGGCGGGCATCGGCGCCGCCGGCCTTGACCCGGTGCTCGAGCCGGGTCAGGGCCGCTGCTGCGTCGTGGTCAGGACCAGGCCCGACACGCCACCAGAACAGGGAGCGACATGACGCATAACCTGGCCATTGCCCCGCCAGCAGCGGAGCCTGACGCTCGCGGGCCTGGCCTGCGCGAGCCGGACCTGCATGAGCCGGACCTGGGTGACGGCCTGGCCGTACTGGATGCTGCCGGGCCAGTCGTGGACCTGGCCGCCGCGCAGCGGGCAGCAGCCGACTTCCTGGCCGCGCTCGGGATCAACGTGCAGGCCGACGGCCTGCGCGAGACGCCGGCCAGGATGGCCCGCGCCTACGCCGAGCTATTCGGCCCGGCGCCGCTGCGGCTGACCACGTTTCCCAATGCCGAGGGCTACGACGAGCTGGTGATCGCGCGGGCCATTCCGTTCCGAACGGTCTGCGAGCACCATCTGCTGCCCTTCTCCGGCGTAGCGCATGTGGGTTACCTGCCCGCCGAGCGTATTCTCGGCTTGTCCAAGCTGGCCCGTCTGGTCGAGCATTTCGCGGCCCGGCCGCAGACGCAGGAACGGCTGACCAGGCAGGTCGCTGACTGCCTGCTTGATCGCCTGCGCCCGCGCGGGGCCGGCGTGGTGCTCGAGGCCGAGCACACCTGCATGACGCTGCGCGGCGTGCGGGCGACCGGCGCCACGACCGTGACGTCGGCACTGCTCGGCAGCCTGCGTACGGACCCGCGGTCGCGTAGTGAGTTTTTTGCCCTGGCTGGCATGCACGTCTGAGAAGGAGCTGACCAATGACCGCTGACAACACCATGGTGATCGTCGGGGCGAGCCTGGCCGGCGCGCGCGCCGCCCAGACCCTGCGCGAGCAGGGCTTCGCCGGCCCGGTCGTCCTGATCGGCGACGAGGACGAGATCCCCTACGAGCGGCCGCCACTGTCCAAGGACTACCTGATGGGCAAGCACGGCCGGGAGAAGCTCTATGCCCAGCCGCGCGCGTGGTATGGCGAGCACGACGTCGACCTGCGGCTCGGCACGATCGTGGCGGCCATCGACCCGGCGGCGCACGAGGTCAGCCTGGCCAGCGGGGAGCGGCTCGGGTACAGCAGGCTGCTGCTGACGACCGGGTCGTCGCCTCGTCGGCTGCAGGTGCCAGGCGCTGACCTCAGCGGCGTGTTCTACCTGCGCCGGGTCACCGACAGCGACCAGATCAGGGCTGCGTTCGACGGCGCGCCCAGGGTGGCCGTGATCGGGGCCGGATGGATCGGGCTGGAGACCGCGGCCGCGGCCCGCGCGGCTGACGCCGAGGTCACGGTGCTCGAGACGGCGGAACTGCCCCTGCTGCGGGTGCTCGGCCGCGAGGTCGCCGAGGTGTTCGCCAAGCTGCACGCGGACAACGGGGTTGATCTGCGGTTCGGCGTCCAGGTCGCCGAGCTCACGGGCAGCGAGGGTGCGGTGAGCGGGGTCCGGCTGGCCGACGGAACCCAGGTCGGGGCCGACGTGGTGATCGTCGGCGTGGGGATCACGCCGAACATCGAGCTGGCTGCGGCGGCAGGCCTGACGGTCGACAACGGCGTGGTCACCGACGCGCGGCTGCAGACGTCCGATCCCGACATCTTCGCGGCGGGTGATGTCGCCAACGCCTTCCACCCGCTGTACCGCAAGCACCTGCGGGTCGAGCACTGGTCCAACGCGCGGAACCAGCCGGTGGCGGCGGCCAGGGCGATGCTCGGCGAGGATGTCTCCTACGACCGGGTGCCGTACTTCTACACCGACCAGTACGACCTGGGCATGGAGTACGCCGGCTACGTCGAGCCCGGCGGTTATGACGAGGTGGTCTTCCGCGGCGACGTGCCCGGGCGCGAGTTCATCGCCTTCTGGCTGGGCGCCGACGGCCGGGTGCTGGCCGGAATGAACGTCAACATCTGGGACGTGAACGAAGCGATCAGCGCACTCGTCCGCGCGCAGAAGCCGGTCAGCAAGGACGCGCTCACGGACCCGTCGATCCCGCTCGAGTCGCTCGCTTAGCCCGATCCGCCGGGAAGCTGGCCGATATTGGGTTGCCGGTGAACCCATAGGCGTCTTATCGTAATATTGGAACCATTCGGCGTGTTGCAGGATTTCCCGGACCACGCCGATGCGGATCGGCGAGCGGCGGCGTCCCCAGCAACGGCAGAGCCCGCGGCGCCGACCTCACGTCGGGCGCCGCGGGCTCTCGCGGTCTGCGCTGAATCAGCCTCAGCAGTCGAAGTACATCTCGAACTCGTGCGGGTGCGGGCGGAGCCGCACCGGGTCAATCTCGTTGGTGCGCTTGTAGTCGACCCAGGTCTCGATCAGGTCAGGGGTGAAGACGCCGCCCTCGAGCAGGTACTCGTGGTCGGCCTCCAGGCTCTCGAGTACCTTCTCCAGCGAGCCAGGCACCTTCGGGATCGCCAGGGCCTCGTCCGGCGGAAGCTCGTAGAGATCCTTGTCCACCGGCTCGGGCGGCTCGACCTTGTTCCTGATTCCGTCCAGGCCGGCCATCAGCATCGCGGCGAACGCGATGTACGGGTTGCTGGACGGGTCGGGCACCCGGAACTCGATCCGCTTGGCCTTCGGGCTGGCACCGGTGATCGGAATCCGGACGCAGGCCGACCTGTTGCGCTGCGAGTAAACCAGGTTCACCGGAGCCTCGAAGCCGGGAACCAGGCGGTGGTAGGAGTTGACGGTCGGGTTCGTGAACGCCAGCAGCGACGGCGCGTGCCTGAGCAGCCCGCCGATGTAGTAGCGGGCCATGTCGGACAGGCCCGCGTAGCCGACTTCGTCGTAGAAGAGCGGCTCGCCGTCCTTCCACAGGCTCTGATGGCAGTGCATGCCGGAGCCGTTGTCGCCGAACAGCGGCTTGGGCATGAAGGTCACCGTCTTGCCGGCCGCCCGGGCGACGCTCTTGACGACGTACTTGTACAGCATCAGCTTGTCGGCCATCTGCAGCATGGGCGAGAACTTGATGTCGATCTCGGCCTGGCCGGCGGTGCCCACCTCATGGTGCTGCATCTCCACATCGATGCCGCATTCCATCAGCTTGCTCACCATCTCGGACCGCAGGTCGGTGTAGTGGTCGGTCGGAGAGACCGGGAAGTAGCCGCCCTTGTAGCGCGGCTTGTAGGCCAGGTTGCCGCCCTGTTCGTCACGACCGGTGTTCCAGGCCCCCTCGATGGAGTCGAGGTGGTAGTAGCCCTCGTTCGGGCTGGTCGCGAAGCGCGCCGAGTCGAAGATGTAGAACTCGGCCTCGGGGCCGAAGAACGCGGTATCGGCGATGCCGCTGCCGCTCAGGTACTGCTCGGCCTTCTTGGCGATGTTCCGCGGGTCCCTCGTGTACGGCTCGCCGGTCAGCGGGTCGTGCACGAAGAACGTGAGGTTGAGCGTCTTGTGCGTGCGGAACGGGTCGACCACCGCCGTCGTCGGGTCCGGCAGCAGCAGCATGTCGGACTCATGGATCTCCTGGAACCCCCGGATCGACGAGCCGTCGAACATCAGCCCATCGGTGAATACCCGCGCCTCGAAAGCTCCGGCGGGTACCGTGAAGTGCTGCATCGTCCCTGGCAGGTCGCAGAACCTGACATCGACGAACTGGACGTCAGCGTCCGCTATATAGCGCAGGACCTCATCACCGCTTGTGAACATCAGTTCTCCCTTGCTCGCTCACATGTCCTCGACTGACCGGTGAGTCTGCATGAGGCTAGCGGTCCGCGGTTTCCTGTCCGTGTCCCCGATGTTTCAGCCGCGTTACGCCCGCGCGTTCATGCCTGCCCCCGTCTGCAGCGCCGCGCCGGCTAGGTCCGGTGCTGGCCAGGTCCCGTGCTGGCCAGGTCCCGGGCTGGCCAGGTCCCGGGCTGGCCAGGTCCCGGGCTGGCCAGGTCCCGGGCTGGCCAGGTCCCCTGCTGGCCAGGTCCCGGGCTCGCCGGGCACCGGGCTGGCTGGGTACTGTGATGTAGTGACTGAGCAGCACCAGGCCGGCCCGGTGCCCGTGACGAAGGCCGGCACCGCAGATCATCAAGGCTACCCCGGTGCGGATCTGGGCTTCCCCGAGGCCGGCCAGGGCGCGAT
>JADGPC010000135.1 GCA_017882645.1 Streptosporangiales bacterium
GAGCGCGAGCACCGCGATGACGGCCACGATGGCAACCCAGGTCACGTTAGAGCCAGTCACGGTGGCCGCTCCATCCGCCAGAGCGGAACCGAGCCTTGTCATCCGTCCTCCTCAACAGGGGAAAGCAAGCCTAGCCGGGGGCGTTCCGCTGCCGCGGCACAGCACTCAGCCAGGTACTTCTCGTAGATATTCGGAAGTTCGTCAGTGTCGACATCGCATCGAGGGTCGTCACGTTGCCACGGCAGTGCGGGGAGTCTATGCATCCGAACCCCCGCACGAAGCGGCGGGTCCGGATGTCACGACGCCGCAATCCGTTCGTGATCAAACGGTAACTGACGTGAGTGTCGCATACCTGCGCCTCAGGCCGGCGAGCCGGCTGCCAGCGAACCGGACAGCGGCCAGCTCATCTTGACACTGGTGCCGGCCTCTGTCTCGCTGATCTGGACGTCTTCGGCGAGACCGGCGATCACCGCGAGCGAGAACCCAGGCGGCATCAGCGTGCCGTCACCGGCCCGCCCGCCGCCGCTGACCATGCCAGCAGCCTTGCCCGCGTTGATGACTTCGATCTCGAAGCGCCCGGCCTGATCCGACAGCGCGACGCGGACCGGCTCGTCAGGGCACTGCACGGCATGGGTCTCGACGGCACGCGAGCACGCCTCGCCGACCGCCAGCCTGACCTCGTCCATGAGCGACTCCGACACGCCACTGCGCCGCGCAACCGCCGTGGCCACTAGCCTGGCCGTTCGCACATGCGCCGGCAGCGGTGTGAAGGTGACCTCAACTGTTGCCATCTCGTGGCACCTGACTCGCCGGCCCGGCGCCTACTTTTCCGACTTCCTCGTGGAGATGGCCTCGTCCACCGTGTCGTGAATGCCGAAGACCTTGGTCAGCCCGGTGATGCGGAAGATCTTCAGGATTCGCTCCTGCGTACATACCAGGTCAAGGGACCCGTCATGGGCGCGTACCCGCTTGAGGCCGCCCACGAGGACACCGAGGCCGGTGGAGTCGAGGAACTCCACCTTTTCCATGTTCACGACCAGCTGGTAATGCCCGTTATTTACCAGGTCGATAAGGAGCTCACGGAGACGAGGCGCGGTATAGACATCGATCTCGCCTTCCACGTCGACGATCTCGATGCCGTCCTTGTTGTGGTGATCCAGCTTCAGATCCACAGATTCCTCCAGCGCCATGCATCCATTATCCCAGCCGTCGGCCGAGCACATCTCGTCCGGCGCGCCGGACGTGATGCTCCCGTCGCGCATTTAACCATGCCCAGACTCATGTCTATACCAGATCACAGTTCGAGGTACCCGGCCTGCCGATGACAAACTTCGTTACACGATGCCTGATCCGCTGCCGCTCGCCCCCGATGGAACCCCCGACCGCCTGGTGCCGGCCGGCGCGCAGGCTATCCTGCGGCGCGGGGCGGAAACGGGCCGGCTCACCCATGTCGAGCACCTGCCTGCCCGACCCGGCGTGCGGGCCGCCTGGCCGACCTGGGTGCCGCCCGGGCTGACCGAGGCTTTCGGCCGGGCCGGGGTTGACGAGCCGTGGGCGCATCAGACGGCCGCCGCCGACCTGGCCCGGGCCGGCCGGAACGTGATTCTGGCCACCGGCACCGCGTCCGGCAAGTCGGTCGGTTACCTCGCCCCCGCGCTGACGGCGATCGGCGAGGGCGCGACCGCGCTGTACCTCTCGCCGACCCGGGCGCTCGCCGCTGACCAGCTCAATCTCCTGCACTTCATCGGCGGGTCCGCAGGGCGCGGACTCGGCCTGCGGCCCGCTGTCGTCGACTCCGACACGCCGCATCATCAGCGGGCCTGGGCCCGCAAGTACGCCACTTACCTGCTGACCACCCCGGACATGCTGCACTACGGCCTGCTGCCGCAGCACCAGCGCTGGGCCGGCTTCCTGCGCCGGCTGCGGTACGTCATCGTCGACGAGTGCCATGGCTACCGCGGCGTCTTCGGCTCGCACGTGGCTCACGTCCTGCGCCGCCTGCGCCGGGTAGCCGAGTATCACCGGGAAGCCGGCGCGCCGGGGCTCGTCTTCGTGCTGGCCTCCGCCACGATCAGCGAGCCGGCCAGGTGTGCCGAGCTGCTGACCGGGCTGCCGGCCGAGCCGGTGACGTCCGACGCCGCGCCGCGCGGTCCGATGACCTTCGCGCTGTGGGAACCGCCGCTGACGAAGCTCCGCGGCGAAGCGGGCGCCCCGGTGCGGCGCGGGGTCGTGGCCGAGACCGCCGACCTGCTCGCCGACCTGGTCACCGACGGCGTTCCCGCGCTCGCCTTCATCAGGTCGCGGCGCGGCGCGGAGGCGGCCGCGGCAGCGACGCGGAGCCGGCTGATCGAGGCCGGCGCCGCCGGCCTGGCGCACCGGGTCGCCGCCTACCGCTCTGGCTACCTTCCGCAGGAGCGCCGGCAGCTGGAGGACGGACTGCGCTCGGGCGCGATCACGGCCCTGGCCGCGACTCCCGCGCTGGAACTCGGCATCAACATCACCGGCCTGGACGCGGTGCTCATCGCCGGCTGGCCAGGGACGAGGGCGGCGCTGTGGCAGCAGGCGGGCCGGGCGGGCCGCGAAGGCCGGGAGGCAGTGGCCGTCCTGATTGCCAGGGACGACCCGCTCGACACCTACCTGGTGCACCATCCCGAGGCGCTGCTGCACCGCCCGGTCGAGGCGACGGTGCTCGACCCGGCGAATCCGTACGTCCTGGCTCCTCATCTGTGCGCGGCCGCCGCCGAGATCCCGCTGACCGATGCAGACCTGGATCTGTTCGGGCCGGCCGCACCGCCGCTGCTCGCGGACCTGGTCCGGCAGGGGACGCTCAGGGACCGCGGCGGCCGCTGGCACCCGACCGGGCGCCGGGTCAGGCTCGCTGGCCTGCGCGGGACCGGCGGCCGTCCGCTCAGGATTGTCGAGGAGGCCACCGGACGGCTGATCGGCACGATGGACGAGCCGTCCGGCCATGTCTTCCTGCACGCGGGTGCCGTCTATCCGCATCAGGGTGACCTCTACCTGGTCACCAGGCTGGACCTAGCCGACGGCGTCGCGCTAGTACAGCCGGGCGATCCCGGCTACGTGACTTCCGCGCGCGAGATCACCGACATCGCGGTCGGCGCCGAGCACCGCCGCTGCGAGTGGGGCGAGGCGGCGATCGTCTTCGGCGACGTCTTGGTCACCCGTCAGGTGGTCTCGTTCATCCGCCGCAAACCGGAGACCGGCCAGCCGATCGGAGAGCAGGCGCTCGACCTGCCGTCCCGCACGCTGCGGACCAGGGCCTTCTGGTGGACCGTCTCCCCGGCCCAGCGGGCCGGGCTGGCCGCGGCGGGGACCGACCTGGCCGGAGCCGCGCACGCGGCCGAGCACGCGGCCATCGGACTGCTGCCGCTCGTCGCCGCATGCGACCGCTGGGATATCGGCGGCGTCTCGGCCGACCTGCATCACCAGACCGGCCGGCTGACGGTCTTCGTCTACGACGGGCATGACGGCGGCGCGGGTTTCGCCGAGCGCGGGTTCACCGCCGCGGTTCCGTGGCTGCGGGCGACCTCGCTCGCCATCGCCGACTGCGAGTGCGCGGCGGGCTGCCCGTCCTGCATCCAGTCACCGAAATGCGGCAGCGGCAACGACCCGCTGTCCAAGGCCGGCGCGCTCGCGCTGCTTGATCTCGTGCTCTCCGGCGCTCCGGACTGAACCGGGGACCGGTGGCTGCATACGCACATATGGCCAGGTAAAAGGGGCGACCCCCGCCGGGGGGGAGAGCGGGGGTCGCCGTACGGCCCGGCTCCGGGGGGACAGAGCGGTTCCGTAACTCAGGAAATCCTACGCGCAGCGGTGCAAAGTTACCAGTCGGTCAGGATGAACGAAGATTGGATTTCCAGTTGGTCCTCTATGCTGCGCGCCATGAACACTCTGGCTGACCGCCCGCGCGCGGCCTCAGCCGCCTTCTTTGACCTGGATAAAACCACATTTTTTCCAGGTCGAGCACGCTCGCATTCGTGCCCTCGTTTTACCGGCACGGCCTGATAAACCGCTCGCAGGCCGCGCGTGGCGCGTTCGCCCAGCTGGTCTTCAGAGCGGCCGGGGCCGACCACCAGCAGATGGAAAGGATCAAGGAGCAACTGCTCGACGCGCATAACCAGGCCGGGCGGGACGTCATCATCGTGTCAACGGCCGGCCAGGAGATGGTCGGGCCGATCGGGACGATGCTCGGCGCGTCGGGCATCATCGCCACCCAGATGCGGCACGCCGGGGGACGGTACACGGGCGAGGTGGAGTTCTACGCCTACGGCGAGGGCAAGGCCCAGCGGATCCGCCAGCTGGCCGTCGAGCGCGGATACGACCTCACCGACTGCTTTGCCTACAGCGACTCGGTTACCGATCTTCCGATGCTCGAGGTGGTTGGTCACCCGCATGCCGTCAACCCTGACCGGCTGCTGCGCAAGGCGGCGATGGCCAGGGGCTGGCCAGTGCTCGCCTTCGCGGGACGGACGGGACCGGCCAGCCAGGCTGGCCGGTCAGACATGTGAACAGCAGGTTCAATAAAGATCACGAATCGATCACGGTTAGGTCTTCCCAAGGCGAAGGATCCGTCGTAGAAATGAGTCACGGACCGATGGTCCTGACACGGCAACCGGGTACCCACGCGCGACCAGCCGCGGGAGGCGGCCGAGACAGGAGCACCCAGCAAGACCGAGCGCCGCAGCAAGCTGCGGCGGGGTGCCCTGTCCGGCAGTGAAGGTGCACGCTTGGTAACCCGGAGCTGACGTGTTACAGGCGGCGCCCCGCCAGGGGCGCCGCCTGCTTTATGCCTCGCGGCCTTTCCCGCGTAGTGGCCCGGACGGCGAATTTCACTGGCGAGCCGCTTGCGCTGGCGCTGCGACCCGCACTGGCACCAGAATTCCCGTTGACGCGAATGGGACGCCAAGCGAATGCCACCTGCTGTCATGCGCGAGACTGGACCCTACAGCGAGGAAGGGAGGCACTATGGCCGAACCCGCGTTGCGCGGTCAGTCAGCAGCCGAGAAGGAATCTCTCGGTGACCTGGTCGCGCTCGCCGTCAGCGACGTCTCGCAGCTCGTCAGGTACGAAGTCGACCTGGCGAAGCTGGAACTCAAGGCCGATGCCCGCAAGCTCGGGATTGGCGCGGTCCTGTTCGGCATGGCCGCGTTCGTTGGCTGCCTCGTACTCATGGTGCTGAGCTTCGCGTTCGCCTACGGCCTGGTGGCCCTGGGAATCTGGGACTGGGCGGCGTTCCTGATTGTCGCCGGCACCTACGTCCTGCTGGCCGCCCTGGCCGTCCTGGTGGGCTTCACGAGGTTCAAGGGACTGACCGGACTGCGCAGGACCCGCAGCACCGTCTCTGACGACCTGGCGCTGATCAAGCGCGACGACACCGACTCCGTCAACGGGTCGGCGGGAGTCAGGTAGCCAGTGGGCGCACGCGGCGAGGCATCGATCTACCTCGACGGTCCGTGGTCGCACCGCTCGGTGAGTGCCAACGGCACCCGCTTTCATATCGCGGAGAGCGGTGACGGGCCGCTTGTCCTGCTGCTGCACGGATTTCCCGAGTTCTGGTGGACGTGGCGGCGGCAGCTGACCACCCTCAGCGAGGCCGGGTTCCGCGCCGTCGCCGTCGACCTGCGCGGCTACGGCGGCAGCGACAAGCCGCCCCGCGGCTACGACCTGGTGACCGCCGCGTCGGACGCGTCCGGGCTCGTCCGGTCGCTTGGCGAGGCGAACGCCGTGGTCGTGGGACACGACTGGGGCGGCATGATCGCCTGGACGATGGCCGCCTACTTTCCGAAAGTGGTTCGCCGCCTCGGCATCGTCTCGGCCGCGCATCCGGTCCGGCTGCGGGCGGCGGTACTGGCTGACCCGTTCGGTCAGGGCCGCAGCAGCAAGTACGCGCTGGGCTTCCAGATGCCGATGCTCCCCGAGCGGCAGTTGCTGCGCGACCATGCCGAGCGGGTGGGCGAATTGCTTGAGTCGTGGTCAGGCCCTGGCTGGCCCGACCCGGCGACCGAGCGCACGTACCGGACTGCGATGTCCCTGCCGTCAGTGGCCCACTCCGCGCTTGAGTACCACCGCTGGCTGCTCAGGTCGCGCCTGCGCCCCGACGGAATGCGCTACGCCCGCACCATGAAGACACCGGTGCAGGCGCCCACGCTGCAGATCCACGGCGCGCTCGACACCTGCGTCCGGCCGCGGGCCGCACGCGGGTCTGGCACGTACGTCGACGCGCCGTACCGGTGGCGGCTCATCGACGGGGCGGGCCACTTCCCGCACGAAGAGGTACCCGACCGGTTCGACCTCGAGCTGCGTTCCTGGCTGCTCGATCCCGAGCCGGAGCGGTGACCGGACCTGAGATTCGGGACGTTGACCGGGGCCGGGGTCGGGACGGTGATCGGGATCGGGACGGTGATCGGGACCGGGACCGGGACCGTGACGAGGCTGGCAGGCCGAGGAATGCCAGGCCGAGGGACGGCCTGGGCAGGCCGCTGGGCCGGGACGCGGTCGGCGAGCCGTCGATACCCGATGACCTGGTCAGGCCGGCCGACGACGCGGTACGGCTCGCTCAGCAGCTGATCGGCGAAGGCCGGCCGTTTCATGCCCACGAGGTGCTCGAGGCCGCCTGGAAGGCGGCGCCGCAGGACCAGCGAGATATCTGGAAGGGCCTGGCGCAGATCGCGGTGGGCCTGACCCACGCCCGGCGAGGAAACGGCCGCGGGGCGGTCACGCTGCTCAGGCGCGGGGCGGATGCCGTCGGCAGGTACGTCAGCCCAGGCGGAGGCGGGCCGGGCGGAGGCAGGCCGGGCGGAGGCAGGGCGGGCGGGGGCTCGGCCGCTGGCGAGGCGCCGGCCAGTATCGATGCGGCGGCCGTCAGCCAGGCCGCGGCGCACCTGGCCGACCGGATAGCTGCCGGCGGCCTCGACGCGGTTTCCGCCGATGATCTCCGGCTGCGCCTGACCGCGCCCGACGACGGGTGAACGCGGTCAGCGCGGCGCCCCCGTTGCTCGCACCCGCCGGCTGGCCCCTTCAGGGCGAGCTGTCGCGTCACCTCCCCCCGATTGGAACAACTTTCGCGCCCGCATTGTCCGATCTGCGGGGAACAAGATCCGGCGAAGTCGCAGGAGGCGCGAGCCGGACGAGGCGAGGTCGCAGGATCAGCGGGCGTCCCGGCGCGCTAGCGCACCGCTACGTTGCTGCCCGTCCTCACGCTCCGCGCTGCCGCGGCGCGGTTACTGGCAGGCGCCGGTGGGTGCCGCGTTGAATCGGTTCTCACCGGCCTTGATGTCCGGCGCAAGCTGCGTGCTCGTGAGCGCGTAACCCGTCTTCGGCACGGCGACTGCGGCGGCGAAGACCATCCCGTACACCAGCCCGCTCTTAGCCGCGATCAGCGGGCCGCCGGAGTTGCCTGGCTTCACCACCGCGCGAATCGGATAGATGTCGCGGACCACGCGGGTCGAGTTGTAGATGTCCGGGCCGACCGCGGACTCTGACCTGCCCACCCGGGCGGGCCTGGCGGTGAACGAGGCGTCGAGCGGGTAACCGGCGACGACGGCGTTCGCGCCGAACGGCGCGGAATCGGCGAAGTGCAGCGGCGGCAGGTTGAGGCCGGGAACGTACAGCACCGCGATGTCGCTCTCCGGGTCGAAGAACACGACCCTGGCCGGATGCTCGAGCGCGGAGAACCTCGTGTAGACCTCGGGTCCGTTGGTGATGCCGGCGACCACGTGCGCGTTGGTGATCACGTGATCCCTGCTGATCACGAAGCCGGTGCCCTCGATGGTCCGGGAACAGCTCGGCGCGACCCCTTCGATCTTCACCACGCTGTTGCGGTCGCGCTGCAAGCCGGTCCAGTGCACCACGGCCGGGTTGAGCTTCGGCACGTTCAGCGCGGTCTCGGCCCCGAGCGCACCGAACACCTGCACGTACGGCTGGGTGCTCAGCAGCCTGCGCAGCGCGTAGAACTCCGGTCGCGCGCCCTGGGGAATGAGCCGGTCCACGCCCCTGAGCAGGATCGAGCCGTTGACCTCGCGCGCGATGGCGGGGAACGGAGGCGCGTACGCGACGAGGCTGCCGATCAGCCAGGCGAGCACCAGGATGGCAACCACGTTCACGGCGGCGCCGCCGATGGAGTCGATCAGCGTCGACGGCCGGCCCCTGATATGCGAGCGGAGCAGCACGCCGAGCGCGGAGGCGATCAGCATGCCGACGACGGCCGCGGCGAACACGCCGATGATGGCCAGGACCGCCTGCAGGTTCTGGCGGCTGGTCAGGAGCACCGCGATACCGGGGGCGAGATAGATCCCGAGCACCGCTCCGCCGGTGAAGCCGACGAAGCTCAGCACGCCGATGATGAACCCCTGGCGGTACCCGGCGACCGCGAAGGCAGATGCCAGCGCTATCAGCACCAGGTCGAGCACGTCACCGGACACGGCCCTAACGGTATCCGTGTTCCGAGCCGGAGGAAACGAGAGCTGGCCGATCGGTCCAAGCTGCGGATCGCAGCGTCGCACGGCCTGGCGGGGCTGACGTCAGCTCACCGGTCCGGGCCGTCTATCCCGGTCAGTGCGGTGCCCGGCGGAAGGTCGAGCACGCTGGTCGTGTCCCAGGGCCGCTCCCACCCGCCCATCGCCAGCAGCCGGTCGATGACGAAGGCGGTGAACCCCCAGATCAGCATCTCAGCGGCCTGGAAGGCCGGCCCGGCCACGCCGGAGGGATAGCTGATCATCAGCCTGCGCGCCGGGTCGGCCAGGTCGGCCACCGGGATCCGGGCAACCGCGGCTACCTCCGCCGGGTCACCTGGTGCCACCGGCACCGGCTTGCGCCACCACGCGAGTACGGGTGATACCCGGTACCCGGTGCGCGAGATGTACAGGTCGGGCAGAACCGAGACGACGTCGACCCCGGCCGGATCGACCAGCGCCTCCTCCGCCGCCTCGCGCAGCGCGGCGGCGACGGGCCCGTCGTCGTCCGCGTCGATCACGCCGCCGGGAAATGCCGGCTGGCCGGCGTGGCGGCGCAGCGTGCTGCTGCGCTGCACGAGCAGCAGGTCAGGACCGTCGGCGCCGTCGCCGAACAGGATCAGGATCGCCGAGTGCCGCCCGCCACCGGGCGGGGGGCGCAGCGCCTGCGGAACCTTCATCTGGCCGGCCGACCTGGCCAGCTCGCTGAGCCAGCCTGGCGCGCCGTCGTCCGCCCGCGGCGACCCGGCTTCCGTCATGAGAAGGGACCCGACTTGACCAGCCGCGCGGCCACGACCAGGTCGGTCGGGCCCTCGCCGTAGGCCGGGCAGAGGGCAGCCAGCGGACACGCTCCGCAGGCGGGACGGCGCGAGTGACAGATCCGGCGGCCGTGCCAGATCAGCCGGTGCGAGAGCATCGTCCATTCCGATCGGGGGAAGAGCGCCCCGACCTCCTGCTCGACCTTGACTGCGTCGTCCGAGGTGGTCCAGCCGAATCGCCTGGCGAGCCGGCCGAAGTGAGTGTCGACGGTGATGCCGGGCACGCCGAACGCGTTGCCGAGTACCACGTTGGCCGTCTTGCGGCCGACCCCCGGCAGGGTGACCAGGTCCTTGAGCTTGCCCGGCACCTCGCCGCCGAACCGGTCGCAGAGCGCCTGGCCGAGGCCGATGATGCTCGTGGTCTTGGCCCGGAAGAAACCCGTAGTCAGAATGATCTTCTCGACCTCATCCCGGTCCGCCGACGCGTAGTCGGCTGCGGAGCGGTACCGGGCGAAGAGCACGGGCGTGACCTGGTTCACGCGCTTGTCCGTGCACTGGGCCGACAGGATCGTCGCGACCAGCAGCTCGAGCGGCGAGGTGAAATCGAGCTCGCAGTGGGCGTCGGGGTAGAGCTCGGCCAGTTCCCTGTTGATCCGCCGTGCCCGGCGGACGACGGCCGTCCTGGACGGCTCGGCCTTCGCCGCCGCGCGCC
>JADGPC010000136.1 GCA_017882645.1 Streptosporangiales bacterium
AGATCGGCGCGCGCGTCATAGGCGCCGCCATCATCGTCGAGCCGCACCAGACGATCGTGGTCGAGCCAGGCTGGTCGGCCGAGGTGACGCCGCGGGGCGACCTGCTGCTGACCCGGGTCGCGTCGCGGCCGTCACGGCAGGCCGCCGGAACCGAGGTCGACCCGGTGCTGCTGGAGATCTTCAACAACCTGTTCATGTCGGTGGCCGAGCAGATGGGCGTACGGCTGCGGGGCACCGCCCACTCGGTCAACATCAAGGAGCGGCTTGATTTCTCCTGCGCGATCTTCGACGCCGATGGCGCGCTCATCGCCAACGCCCCGCACATCCCCGTCCACCTCGGCTCGATGGGGGAGAGCATCAGGATCGTCGCCGCGCGCAACGAGGGACTGATCCGCCCCGGTGACGTCTACGCGCTCAACGATCCCTATCACGGCGGTACCCATCTCCCCGACGTCACGGTTGTCACGCCGGTGTTCGACGAGGCGGGCGGGAAGATCCTGTTCTTCGTCGCGTCGCGCGGCCACCACGCCGAGATCGGCGGGATCACGCCAGGGTCGATGCCCGCCTTCAGCACCAGGGTCGAGGAAGAGGGCGTGCTCATCGACAACTGGCTGCTGGTCAGGGACGGCGTGCTGCGCGAGGCGGAGACCCTCGACCTGCTGCGGCTGGCCCCGTACCCGTCCCGCAACCCGCAGGTCAACCTGGCCGACCTGCGGGCGCAGATCGCCGCCAACGAGCGCGGTGCCGCCGAGCTGCGCCGGATGTGCGAGCACTTCGGCCTGGACGTGGTGACGGCCTACATGGGTCACGTCCAGGACAACGCCGAGGAGGCAGTACGCGGCGTGCTCGGCACCCTGCGTGACGGGACGTGCCGGTACGAGCTTGACAACGGGGCCGTGATCGCCGTCGCGGTACGGGTCGACCGGGCCGCGCGCAGTGCGGAGATCGACTTCACCGGCACCTCGCCCGCGGTGCACGGCAACTTCAACGCGCCGTCCTCGGTGGCGATGGCGGCCGTGCTCTACGTGCTGCGCACGCTGGTGGCCGACGAGATCCCGCTCAATTCCGGCTGCCTCAAGCCGGTCCGGGTCATCATCCCGCCCGGCTGCCTGCTCGCGCCGCAGTACCCGGCCGCCGTGGCGGCCGGGAACGTCGAGACGTCGCAGGCCATCACCGGCGCGCTGTACTCGGCGCTGCAGGTGATGGCCGAGGGCTCGGGCACGATGAACAACGTCACCATCGGCAACGCTCAGTACCAGTACTACGAGACTGTGGCGAGCGGCTCGGGCGCGGGCGACGGCTTCGCCGGCACCGATGCGGTGCAGACTCACATGACCAACTCCCGGCTGACCGATCCCGAGGTGCTCGAGTGGCGGTACCCGGTCAGGCTGGACCGGTACGAGATCCGCCGCGGCAGCGGCGGCGCGGGGCGCTGGCCCGGCGGATCGGGCGGCCGCCGGGAGATCAGGTTCGGCGAGCCGATGACGGTGACCACGCTCGCCAGTCACCGGCGGATCGCGCCCTACGGCATGGCGGGCGGCCAGCCCGGCGCGCTCGGCCGGCACTGGGTGCGCCGCGCCGACGGCTCGGTCACCCCGATGCGCGGCTGCGACAGCGTGCAGGTCGGCGTGGACGACGTATTCGTCATCGAAACGCCTGGTGGCGGCGGGTACGGGCACTAGCGAGGAGGAATTGCGTAATCGCTCAGGAGCATTCCGCCCGGGACGCGCCAGCCGCCATTGCGGCGCATTCTGGTCATAGCCTGGGCTGGTTTGGCGTACCTTGGAGTGTCGCCTTCAGCGGCGCTCCCCCAAGAACAGCAAGGATGGCAATGCCTATCGCACCGCCGAAATTCACCTCCGCGGCGTGGGACAAGCTTCCCGCGCCGTTGCGCCGCAAGCTCGCCTCGTCGGGCGGCAGGCGGCTGGTGAGGTTCGCCCCGGCGGCGGTGCTGGCGCTGGCCACCACCCAGATCACCTACTTCATCTGCTTCAGCGTGCTGGCCATGACCGGGCGATCGGCCGGCGCGGCCGGCTGGCTGGCCGGCGCGGCGGTCAGCTACGGCGTCAGCCGCTGGGCCTGGGAGCGCAAGGGCAAGCCGCGCCTGCTCAGGGAGACGCTGCCGTTCGTGGCGATCTCGCTCGTGGTCGGCATTGTGCTGACCGAGGCCAGCCATTTCGGATACCGGGAGGCGGCCGCGCTCGGCCTGCACGGAACCGCCCACATCGTGTTCGTGCAGGGCTTCTTCCTGGCCGCCAACTGCTTCACGTTCGGTATCAGGTTCGTCATCTTCCATTTCGTGCTGTTCGCCGACCGGGATGCCAAGGGACTAGGCGTCGAGGACGCCTGACCCGGCTGGCAGGACGGCGTGGACGCCCCACACGTCGTTGGCGACCTGCGTGATCCGCAGGTCCACCACGGGGCTGGCCAGCGCCAGGGCCGCCGCCTTGTCCAGTCCGGACAGTGACTGCATCCAGGTCAGCATGGCGTCCAGCGCGTCCGCCATCGCCTCGTCGAGGTCCTTGCTGAATCCGAACGTGATCCGCCCGGCCGGGGTGAGCGCGTGGATGCCGGGCACCGGCGGGCCGGTGACCAGGTCAAGGACCAGCTCGGTGGTCATCGGGCACTCGATCGCGGTACCGCCGACCTCGCCGTCCCCCTGCGCGGCGTGGCCGTCGCCCAGGCACAGCAGGGCGCCCGGCACGGTGACCGGCAGGTACAAGGTGGACCCGGCCACCAGCTCGCGGCAGTCGATGTTGCCGCCGCCCTCAGCGCGGGGCGGGACCGTCGAATGCTCCCCTGGCTCGGCGGGCGGCATCCCCACCACGCCGAGGAACGGCGCGGTCCGGACCGCGTACCCGTGGTCGCTGACCGCCGTCCCGGCGTTGGGGTCGATCTCCCACAGCAGCCAGGACGGCGGTCCGCCGGCCACGCCGAGCCGGCGGGTCAGCCGGTTGTCCCTGGCGGCCGCGGCCGTCCAGCCCCAGCGGGCCGGCCTGACTGAGACGAACCGCACCGCGAGCACCATGCCGGGCAGCGCGCCGGCCACGGCGACCGGCCCGGTCAGGCAGTGCCCCCTCGCCCCGGCGATCATCCGCGGCTGGTCCTCGCCAGGAGTTCGCTGGCGGGCCAGGTAGCCGGAGGCATCGAGCGACCCGGCGATCACGGTGTCCCCGGGCTCGACGGTCAGCACGGGCGGAAGGTCGCGGCTGAAGATGTCGGTCGTCGTCGCCGGGGCCGGCTCCAGCGTGTGGGTCGCGGCGGTCATAGCGCGGCGGTGCGCTCACGGGGCAGCCACTGGCCGCGGCCGGGCCGGGCCAGCACCTGGCCGTCCTCGAGCGCGACCTCGCCGCGGCTGACGGTGAAGCGCGGCCAGCCCCGGACCTCGTGGCCGTCGTAGGCCGAGTAGCCGGCCCTGGACTGCATCACGCTGCCGTCGACGGTGCGGCGCAGCTGCGGATCGAGGACGACCAGGTCGGCATCGCTGCCGACGGCGATGGTTCCCTTCCGCGGGTAGAGGCCGAACAGGCGGGCCGGGTTCGTCGCCGTCAGCGAGATGAAGCGGGCCAGCGAGAGGCGGCCGGTCAGGACGCCGGCCGAGAACAGCATCGGCAGCATGGTCTCCAGGTCGGCGACGCCCTGCCTGGCCGTCGTCACGTCCTGCGACTCGTCGAGCTTGTCGCGCAGCATCCAGGGGGCGTGGTCGCTGCCGAGCGCGTGGACCGATCCGTCGGCCAGGCCGGCCCACAGGGCGGCCACGTCGGACGGCTCGCGCAGCGGCGGGGCGCCGATGTACTTCGCGCCCTGCGGCTCGGCCAGCGCCTGGCTGGTCAGGTGCAGGTACAGCGGCCTGGTCTCGACATACACCGGCAGGCCGCGGGACCGGCCGCGGCGGGCGGCCCGCAGCGCCTGCTCTGAGGACAGGTGGACGATGTAGACCGGCGAGCCGGTCGCCTCGCAGATCGCGACGGCCCGGTCGACGGCGGCGCGCTCGGCCGGGACGGGCCGGCTGGCGGCCCAGTTGCCGAGGCCGCCGCGCCCGGCCTGGCGCAGCTGCTCGCCGGCGAAGCGCACCAGCGCGCCGTCCTCGCAGTGCATCAGGGTCAGCATGCCGTGCTGGCCGGCGATCCTGACCGCCTCTATCATCGCGTCCGCCTGAGCCTCGAACTCCCCGGCGACCATGAAGAGCTTGAGGCTCGTGTGGCCCTCTGCCGCGAGCTGGGGCAGCTCGGCCAGCGCCTCGGGCGTCGGGTCGATCAGGACCGGATGCAGCACGTAGTCGACGCCGGCCAGCGCCCTGGCCGCGGTGAGGTCGCGGTCGAGCGAGTGGTGCAGGGTGTCGCCGTCGGCCGGGAACGTCATGTTGCCGATGGTGGTCACGCCGCCGGCGATCGCGGCGGCCGAGCCGGAGCCGAAGTCGTCGACCCAGGCGGGCTCGCCGGGCTCCGGCGGCTCGGGGGAGGACAGGTGCACGTGCATGTCCAGGCCGCCGGGCAGCACCAGCGCGCCGCCGGCGTCCAGCTCCCGGCGGCCGCGCGGCGACCCGCCGAGCTGGCTGATCCGGCCGTCAGTGATCGCGACGTCGCACTCGGCCGACCCGCCCGCCGTCGCGACCGTCCCGCCGCGGACGACCAGATCACAGTCGATGCCAGGAACCGTACCCACCTCCGGACTGCCGTCACCGGTGCCGACCGCGCGCAGCGCGCGGTCCGCACCATTATCCGGTGGCGGCCCAGGCGGGCCTCCATGATCGTGGCGGGTTTCCTTGTGATAGCGCGGTCAACTCGCCACGATCATGGAATCCGGGGAGGCGCCTCTGCTGGTAGCAGATTGGGTTGGCGTGGCGGGGAGTGGCCGAGCATGGTGGATGGTGGCGCCGGACGACGGGTCCGGGCCAGCGAGCGGGCCAGAACAGAGAGCGGGGAGCCATGCAGACCGCCGTCGCCGACGCCATGACCGCCGGCTCAGTCGATGAGCAGCTGATCGCGCGGCTGCTGTACCACAGGATCATCGTCCTCGGCGCCGAGGTCGACGACAAGATCGCGAACCGGCTCTGCGCGCAGCTGCTGCTGCTGGCGGCCGAGGACCCGCGCAGCGACATCAGCCTGTACATCAACTCGCCGGGCGGCTCGGTCAGCGCCGGCCTGGCCATCTACGACACCATGCGGCTGATCCCCAACGACGTCATCACGCTGGCGATGGG
>JADGPC010000137.1 GCA_017882645.1 Streptosporangiales bacterium
AGGGCGACGCCGGCCGCCGCCACGGCGGGCCAGATGAGGGCTCGTGTGCTGTGACTGCGCACGGCGGCGACGGTCAGGGGTCCGAGGAACTCGACCGCGACGGCAGTGCCGAGCGGGATGCGCTCGATCGCGGCGAGGAAGGCGATGGTCACCAGCCCGGTCGTGACGCCCAGGCCGAGAAGCGCGGGTACGTCGTGACGGCGCACTGCGCGCAGCGGAGGACGCGCCAGCGCGAGAAAGACGAGTGCTCCCGCGGTGAGCCTGAGCCAGGCGATCCCGGCCGGGCCCACGGCGGAAATCAGGTGCACCGACAGGGCGGAGCCGAGCTGGACCGACAGCATCGCGGCCAGGGCCAGCCCCCAGGGCGGCACCGCCGCGGTGCGGGGGCCGCGTGTGGTCATGGCTGTTCCCGGCGGGTCCGCCAGTCGCCGATCGCGGCGAGGCGCCGGCGTTGCTGCGTCGCGGCCCCGGCGTCGAGCCCGTGCCTTCGCTGCTCCAGATACCCGATGACCCGCTGGCGGTGTTCGACCGGATTGGCATCGTCGTACTTGAACTTGGCGTCCACCTGCAGCACCGTGAGCCGGACGCCGCGGATGCCGGGCAGCATCCGTGCGTACGGTGCCGCGCCGGCGGCAACGGCGGCGTGCCGGCCCTCGGGCTGGAAGTCGGCGAGCTGGGCGGTGAGGATCGCTGCCTTGCTCTCGGGATCGTCGACGACCGTCGGCCGGCAGAGGAACTGCACAGCGGTGTAATAGCTGGTCGGCACGCCGTCCTCGTCGGGCCCGCCCGCCTTGGCCCGCCAGTACGTCGGGATGTAGGCGTAGTCGCCGACCACGGCCAGCCGTACCTCCGCGGCCGCCTCCAGGTGCGGCCAGACCGGGTTCGGCCGGGCCAGGTGAATGAGCAGGTCCTCGCCAGCGACGGTGAAGTGGACCGGCAGCACCAGCGGGGCCTGGGCGGGATCGAGGTTGTTGACCGCGAGCATCCCGAACTGGTCGGTGGAGGCCAGCCAGTCCTGCCACTCGGCAGCGTCAAGTGCGGCGTCCCAAGGGTGGATGAGCATGTCAGTCTCCTTCATCGGGCGTCGTGCCCGCGGCGATCAGTCGGCGGGCAACCCGGACGGTCGGCCCGAGCCGGGTCAGGCGGGCGGCTAGGTCCTCAGCGGCGGCCTCGAGCGCCTGGTCGGACATCGGGTCGAGCGCGTCGAGAATGAACAGCGCCGCGGTAGTGCAGTCGCTGAGCTGCGTGCGGCGTGCCTGGCGCCAGTTCCAGCGACGGCAGGTCACGCCGGCGTCGTCGCACCACACCACCTCGCCGGGGTCGGGATGCTCGATCACCGCGATGCCGCCGGCCACGGTGTCGAAAGATTCCTGGCCGGAGGCGCGGACCAGCCGCGGCGCACCGGTGTAGCAGGTCAGGTCCTCTCCGCCGACCGGGACCTGGTGCAGCACCGAGAGCGCGTTGTACAGGTCGGTGAGGAGGTTTACGCGGGGCAGCCCGGACTCCGCCCGGCGCATGAGCGCCTCCAGGCTGTTGCGGGTCCGTTGCGGCTTGGCTCCGAAGGCCCGGTAAGCATCCCGCCACGCCGCCACATGCGGGACCTGCTCAGCCGGCTCGTCGCGGAGCGCCTGGCAGGCCGCTGCCTCGGCCGCCCGGAGCAGCGCGTCGCTCGTTTCGTCGCTCGGGCCAGGGACGATCCCGTCTGCGGCCAGCAGCATGGTGCGGTAGTCGGGCCGCAGCGCGAACACCGCGGCATCGACATGGCCGCCGGCGAGGAACTCCCGGACCAGATCAGCGTCAGGCACCGGCGGCCTCCGACCGTGATCCCGGCCCGACACCCGGCTCGAAGACGGCCAGCGAGAACCTCGCCGGCTGCGAGCCCCGGTTGGCGTAGGAGTGCGCCACGTCGCCGGGGAACGCGACGGCGTCGCCAGCATCAAGGGTGACCGGCTGGCCTGCGACGTCGACCGTGATCGTGCCGTGCTGGACCTGCATCAGCTCCCTGGTACCTGGCGTGTGCGCATCGCTCGCGTGCCGGTCGCCAGGGACCATGGTCCAGTCCCACAGCTCGACCACATCCGGAAGCTCGGTACCGGCCACCAGCACCCCGCGCCCACCGGACTCACTGCTCCACAGCGCTGCGCCGTCTCCGCGGCGAGTGACCTTGACCGGCTTCGGCTGCGGTGGCTCCACCAACGCCGGCAGCCCGACGCCCAGCGCGTCACTGATCCTCAGCAAGGTCCCCACGCTCGGGTTCGCCGCGCCCTGCTCGACGTTGACTACCATCCGGCGGCTCACCCCGGCCGCCTCCGCCAGCCGATCCAGCGTCCAGTGCCGCGATTGACGCTCCTGCTTTACCCGGACGCCGATCGCCAGCGCCAGAGCGGCGGTGCTGTCATCCATAAGTGCAGCATACTGCACTTCGAGTGCAGTAACAGGGTTGGCCTGGCGCGAGCGACGTGGCTAGCGGATTGCGGTGATCGCCGTGGCCTGGGACCAGGCCGCCTGCCAGGTACCGTCGCGGAGCTGATAGCAGTCGGTGTGCCAGCAAGTGATGCCAGGTCCGTCATCGAAGCTGATGCGAGCCCGGTAGCGCACGACCACGACCGCGCCGTCGCCTAGCACGGCCATCTCCGAGACCGGCTCGAACACCGTGTACCTCAGCTGCCCCGACGCGATGGCGCTAAGGTAGTCGCCCTTGGTCATCTCCGAGCCGTTCGGAGTGATCAGCCAGTAGCCGTCGGCATGCAGCGGGCCGGCGGTGCCCAGGTCGGCTTTGGCCAGGGCCTGCAGGCGCTGGCGCTCCAGGTCCGCCACGACTGCTGCAGTGGTTTCCATTCAGGCCTGCCCCCTAACGGCATCTGCGGTGAGCCCGATCCTTCCTGATCCTAAGCTGGCAAGCCATCCGGCTCGATACCGAGGACATGTCCTGGACAGCGCGCATGACTGCCCGCTAGAGATCAGAGGACCTGGTGATCTTCATCGCCTGCAGGCCCGTTCGCGATGGCGGGAGGACGCGGAGTAGCATCCCATTTGCCGTCAGATTTAAACTCGATAACCGTCTTTCTGGGCGTAATTAGCGAGCGAAGTCGCCCGGCTAGCGAATTGCGTGACGGGGGCGCCGGGAGCTTTTTCTCAAATGAGATCCTTGAGCTGACCCTGCCTTCAATTTCCTCTCCGCTCGTATTCAATACCTCTGCATCAACTTCATTCAGCGAGAGGCTGCAGATTAGCTCGCGCGCTTTGGCTTCTCTGGTTGATCCGCCAACTGCCTGGAACGCCAGCGAATAGGTTCCCTGCCCGAGCGGGAGGCTAGCCTTGGAATAGAATCTTATTGTCTCGGCGGAAGATGAGCCGCGGCCCGGTACGACTAGGGTCGCTACCGCACCGGACGAGCCATAACGATAGTCGGCCGGGTCGCCCAGTGCATTGACTCTCTCGACTTTCTCAAATTGCCGCCAAGTAAGATTTGGCTCGTCTGGTCTGTCTGGGCCAGCCCATATAGTTGCGTAGAGGCCAGTCATCGCCGCCGGCATAGCCCCCTTATTCAAGAATACGAAACTTGCAGTCAGGATGAGCTGGCCGCGCTGCGTATAATGTACGATTATCTCGCGGCCAAGCTGGGCATGAAGTTGCGCCTTCAGCGTGTATTGATATACAAAAGTGAACAAAGAGATGCCGGCGGCAAATGCCGCGATAATTGCGGTGGCTATGTCATTCCAGGCAATGGACAATTTGCCGCTCTCCTGTCTGAATTTGGAATATATACGCAATATCCGGCTCGGGCGTAATTGGGTCCTGCGGAGAGAGATTACCGTAACCGACCAGAGTCGGCCACCCGCGTCTCTGTTCTATTGCCGGGCCGATAGGTATTCGGCGATTCGCAGAATTCCGGGATCGCGGCCGGGGAACGGCTCGGCCGGGCTGCGTCGCTCAGCCGGCGGACTGGCAGCGGCCGGCGGACTGGCAGCGGCCGGCCGAGGACTGCGGGGACAGAGGTGTGGACGCCCTAGACATCCATGAGCTGATCCCGGAGCTCCTCTGCCGTGGCCTGAGACCACGTCAGCATAAGTAACGGTGACCTGCTTCCCGTGTAGCCACAGCGCCGAGCTGCCGACAAGCAGCAGCGATACCTCGGCGACGAACGCCTGGGCGGTGGGCTACGTCTCCGCCGGCGGGCCGCTGATCCTGCGCTGGAACGGCACCGCGTGGAAGCGCTCGCCGTTTCCGGCTCGGAGCGGCCGGGTCTACCGGGTGGCCGCGACCTCCGCGACGAACGCCTGGGCCGTCGGCAGTGCCATCGACAGTTCCGTCACCGGCCACACGGTGATTCTGCACTGGAACGGCGCACGGTGGAGTCGCACGCCGAGCCCGAACCCGCCGGCCCCCGATGGCGACTTCCTCGATGCGGTCAGTGCCTCGTCACCGGACAACGCCTGGGCCGTCGGCACCATGGTGGTCACGACCGGGCCGCCGCCCGGATAGCGGAACTCGCCGTGCCGCTCGAAGCCGACGGCCGCGTACCGGCGGTCCTTGGCCGGGTTGGTGGATTCCAGGTAGGCGGCCGCATGCTCGGCGTCGACCTGCTCGAGAACACGGGCCAGCAGCCGCATGCCCAGGCCGTGGCCGCGGTGATCAGCGTGGGTGCCGAGCAGCGACAGGTAATAGTGCGGCTCGCCATGCTCCGCCCATGCTAAAGATCGGCTCAGCGCGCGAACGGCGGTTCACCGGTCGGGAAGAAGATCATGCTCAGCAAATGCGGGCGGCGGCCCGGTGCGGGCCGGTTCTGCGCCATCGGCCCGATGACGTCGCGCACCGCGCCGATCAGTTCGGCGATCTCGCCGGGGCTGAGCCAGAGGGTGCCCTGCCGGTAGCCCACCGAGTCGGCGGTCGGGTCGGCTCCTTCCTGGTCGAGGTAGGCGCTGAACTCGGCGAGCAGGACGGCCATGGCCGCGGCGAATCCCTGGCGGTGGTCGTCCAGGGTCATCGACGCGGCGGCGTCGGCGCCGATCTCGGCCCGCTCGCTGCGCAGCCGGTAGTGACGCTCCACGGCGCCGTGCACGCGCTGCTCGCTGGCAACCTCCAGCACTCCTGCCTCGGCCAGCAGGCCGACATGCCGGTACACCGTGGTCTTCGGCACGTCGGGCAGGCGTGCGCACAGGTCGGACGTGGTGCGCGTGCGTCCGCCGGACATGGCGTGCACGATGCGCAGCCGGACCGGGTGCAGGAGCAGGTCAAGCGAGTCCATCGCTAGACGATCCCATATCTGGTACAGTTCTCAAAATTGGGAATGCAAACCCGGAGCGAGGAGAACCCAGGGTGGCGAACACATCGACGGCGCAGGTCCGGCTGAGTGACCAGGCGGTGCTGCCACTGCGCACGCTCGATCCGGCCGGGCCGCTGGACGACCTCGCCTGGCTGGACCAGGCGATCGGCCAGGCGCGGGTGGTGGCGATCGGCGAGAGCGCGCACTACAACCGCGAGTTCTTCCAGCTCCGCCACCGGCTGCTGCGCTACCTGGCCGAGCGGCACGGGTTCAGCGCGTTCGCGATGGAGTCGGGATTCGTCGAAGGGTGGCGGCCCGACAGCTGGGTCCGAGGTGGCGACGACCAGCTCGGCGAGGTCATGGCGAACGGCATGACCTCGCTGATGGGGCTGTGGACGCAGCTGCGCGACCTGCTGGCGTGGATGCGGCAGCACAATCGCACGGCCGCGCGCCCGGTCGGCTTCTACGGCATCGACCTGCCCGGCTCGATGGTGTCCCTGCTGCCCGGCCTGGACGCCGTGACCGGCTACCTCGCGCTGGCCGATCCCGGGTTCGCGATCGACCCCGGGATCCGGGAGACGGCCTCCGCGTTCGCGGCGACGTCCGCGTTCTCCGCGCCCGCGGCGATGGCGGCCTACGGGAGTCTCGCACCGGGTGACCGGGACGCGCTGACCGCCGGCCTGGCCGATCTCACCGCGCGCCTGCTGGCCCGGCGCCTCGACTACCTCCGGCGGACGACCGCCGACACCTACGAGCGCGCGCTCCGCTCGCTGGCTGTCACGGTCAGCCTCGATGCGCTGGCCCGCCAGATGGTTCTCGGCCACCAGCACGAGATGATGCTCAGCCGGGACGCCGCGATCGCGGACACGGTCGAGTGGATCCTGCGCCGGGAGGGCCGGATCGTCCTCGCCGCCCACAACGGCCATGTCCAGCGCAGCCCAGGTACCATGCCCGGGCTGCCCCCGCTGACGTCTGCGGGCATGCACCTAGCCGACCGGCTGGGCCAGGACTACCTGGTCATCGGCACGACCACGGCGACGGGCCAGACTCTCAACACAGCGCCCGACTTCTATACCGGCAGGCTCTTCACAGATATGGCGGAAGCACCCCAGCCCGGGAGCCTCGACGCACTGATGGCGTCGAGTTACGACGGGCCGTTCGCGACCGACTTGCGGCGGCTCCCGCCGTCTGACGCCGCCGCCGTCCGGGCCGTGCAGCAGCAGCGTTTCGGCACCTACTACGCCGACCTGAGCCCGCTAGACGCCTACGACGTCATCGTCCACGTCCCCCATGTCACCCCGGCCGACAAGGACGACGCCGCGCTCGCCTGCGCGCCCCGGGACGTCCGGGATGCGTTCGCCCGCTGGCAGCCTGAGCGAAGATAGCTGGGTGGCCACGCCCAGACATGCCTCGCTCACTGGCCGGCGATGCACATGAGGCTGCTCGTCACCGGCGGCGCCGGGTACATCGGCAGCGTGGTGTCGGCCCGGCTGATAGCCGATGGGCACGACGTCGTCGTGCTCGACGACCTGTCGACGGGCCATGCTGACGCGGTGCCGGCCGGCGCCCGCCTGGTCCGGGGCGACCTGCGCAGCGAGGCAGGTCGGGTGCTGGCCGGCGGCGTCGACGCGGTGCTGCACTTCGCCGCCAGATCGCTGGTCGCCGAATCCGTGCAGCGACCCGACCTGTACTGGAGCAGCAACCTGGGCGGGACGCTCGCACTGCTGGACGCGATGAACGCGGCTGGGGTGAACCGGATCGTCTTCTCCTCGACCGCCGCGGTCTACGGCGAGCCCGACGCGGTTCCGATCACCGAGACCGCGCCCGCCCGCCCGACCAGCCCCTATGGCGCGTCCAAGGTCGCGGTGGACACCGCGCTGGCCGAGTATGCCCGCATGCACGGCATCGGCGCCGTCAGCCTGCGGTACTTCAACGTCGCTGGCGCGCAGCCCGATCCGCCTGGCGGCTGGCTGGGGGAGCGGCATGCTACCGAGACGCACCTGATTCCGAACATCCTGGCGGTGGCGCTGCGCGGCAGCGGTCAGGTCAGCATCTTCGGTGCCGACTACCCGACGCGGGACGGTACCTGCATCCGGGACTACATTCATGTCTCCGACCTGGCCGCGGCGCATGTGCTGGCCCTCGCGGCTTGCACGGCCGGCCAGCACAAGGTGTACAACCTGGGCAGCGGCTCAGGATTCTCCAACCGGGAGGTGCTGGCCGCCTGCCAGGAGGTGACCGGCCGGCCGATCGCGTTCAGGATCGCGCCTCGGCGGCCGGGCGATCCGGCCGTGCTCGTGGCGTCTTCGGAGCGCATCGCCGCCGACCTCGGCTGGCGGCCGCGGCGCGGCCTGCGGGAGATGACCGCGGACGCGTGGGCGTTCACGTGCGCCAGGGCCGGTGCCTGAGTGGCGGACGCCGCGCGGCAGTTCGCCGACCGCTACGGCAGGGAGCCGGACGGCGTCTGGTACGCGCCCGGGCGGGTGAACCTGATCGGCGAGCACACCGACTACAACGAGGGGTTCGCGCTGCCGTTCGCGATCAGCGCCGGGATCTGCGTGGCCGCCGCGGCCCGGGACGACGGGGCGATCGCCCTGTCGTCGGCGCAGCACGGCGACGGCACGGTGATCGTGCCCGTCGACGCTCTCGCGCCTGGCCGTCCTGACGGCTGGGCGGCGTACCCGGCCGGCGTGGCCTGGGCGCTGCTGTCCGCCGGTCATCGGGTGGGCGGCGCGAGCCTGGCCATCGACGCGGATCTGGCGGCCGGGGCCGGCCTGTCCTCGTCCGCGGCCCTCGAATGCGCGGCCGGCCTCGCGTTCGCTGACCTCAACCAGCTGGCCCTGTCGCGGCCCGAGCTGGCGGCGCTCGGCCGCCGCGCGGAAAACGACTTCGTCGGCGCGCCGACCGGGCTGATGGATCAGCTGGCCGTCCTGCTGTGCCAGGCCGGCCACGCGCTGCTGCTCGACTGCCGGACCGGTGCCGGTACCGCCGTGCCGCTCGATCCGGCCGCGGCAGGGCTGGTTCTGCTGATCATCGACACCCGGGTGCAGCACGAGCTGACCGAGGGCGGGTACGGGGCACGCCGCCGGGCCTGCGAGGATGCCGCCCGCGTCCTCGGCGCGCGATCGCTGCGCGACATCACCGATGTCAGCGTGCTTGACCAGCTCGGCGACCGGGTCCTGCGCAGTCGGGCCCGCCATGTCGTCACCGAGAACCGCCGCGTCATCGATACCGCCGAGCTGCTCCGCACGGGCCAGCTGAGCGAGGTGGGCACCCTGCTGACCGCATCACACGCGTCGCTGCGCGATGACTTCGCGGTGTCGTGGCCGGAGGCTGACACCGCGGTGGAAACGGCGATCGCGGCCGGCGCACACGGGGCCCGGATGACCGGAGGCGGGTTCGGCGGCTCGGTGATCGCGCTGGCGCCAGCCGCGGCCGCCGCCGCCGTGAGTGCCGCGGTGGCGGCCAGGTTTACCCGGCAGGGCTGGCGGCCGCCGGTGATCGTGCCGGTCAAGCCCTCGCAGAGCGCTCGCCGGCTGCTCTGATCCCGGCGACAGTCACGCGGCGGGTGTCCCTGATCGGGGACGCGACGGCGCGAACCTGTAAACCTTTGCGGTGCCTGCGCCGTCTAGTGACGGACGGCGCATAGCAGCATGCGCGGGATCAACGGGGTAACACCCGGCCATAAGGAGAACACGGCTATGGCAGTCACGCTTCAGCAGATCCTGCTCGCGCCCGATATCCGGCCCCGGGTGGTCGACGACTGCCACACGCTGGTCGACCAGGAGGTTGCGGAGAAGTCCGGGGTCTCCGGAACGGCGGTCAAGGTTGCCTACAAGACCGTGAACGCGTTCATGCCCGGTCACGTCCGACACATGGTGGCCGTCATGCTGCCGGAAATGGTGGACCAGCTCGAGCCGTACTGGGCCGAGTTCTGCGCCTCAGGCGGCTCGGGATTCGGCGATTTCCTGGCCAAGCGCGGCGAGGAAGTGTCGCAGGCCCTGCTCTCGGTGACCGACGCCCGGGCGGCCGCGTCCGGCCGGGCGACGATCATCAAGGCGTACGGCACGGTCCGGGGCAGCGCGGGCAGGCATGTCGAGGCCGCGCTCCCGCGCGTCGGCGACCTGGTCCTGAAATACGCCCCGAGCTAATCGGCGGACGCGACAACGCTGAACCCTTGATGTCGCCAGGACGACATCAAGGGTTCAGCGTTGCTGTCCGGGCGCCGGGGGAGTTCGATTTGCCGGTCCGGTTGGGCGTGGGACAGGCTGTTGGGGTGCTGCCGACCGTCGAGGAACTGCTGCATCGTCTTGGAACCGACCCGGGCGGGACCGTCGCCGACGCGCTCGGCCGCGCCCAGGCGCCCTTCCTCTCCGGCCGGCCGCTGCCGCAGGTTCCCTGGCTGAGCAGGAACTTCCTGCGCCAGTACAGCTCGGAGAAGCCGGCCAGGTGGGACCTGCTCGACGATGACGACGCGCCCAAGAACCTCATCCGCCAGCCAGGCGGTCAGGTTGCCCTCATCGACTGGAGCTTCGCCGGACTCGGAGCCGTCGGCGAAGATGCCGGGAACCTGGTCCCGGACTCCGTCCTCGACCATTTCATCGCCGCTGCTGACCTGCCCTGGCGGCGCTTACCCTGGAGCAAGTCCGGCTGGCCAGGCAATACCGCTGCGGGGGCGCGGCGAGATCAATGCGACCTTCAAGTTCTCCGAGCGCAGCCGGGTGCTGGAGTTCAATGCCCGCTGGGCCCGGCAGGCGGTCGACCTGGCCGGTCAGCTCGGCATCTAGCAGGAGGAGCGGGCATGAGGATCCTGATTTCGGCGGACATGGAAGGCGCGACCGGGGTGACCTGGCCCGCTGACGTGGAGCCAGGGACGGAGCAGTGGCAGCGCTGCCGCCGGATGTTCAGCTCCGATGTCAACGCGGCCGTGGCCGGGTGCTACGACGGCGGCGCGACAGCCGTGCTCATCAACGAGGCGCATTCGACGATGCGCAACCTGCTGCTCGAGGATCTCGACCAGCGGGCCGCCATGCTCACCGGTCGGCACAAGGACCTGGGCATGGTCGAGGGCATCCAGCACGACGACGTGGATGGCGTCGCGTTCGTCGGCTACCACGCCGCCGCCGGGACCGAAGGCGTCCTCGCGCATACCTACCTGCCGAACTCGATAACCGCGATCAGGGTCAATGGCCAGCTGGCCAGCGAGGGGCTGCTGAACTCCTATGTCGCGGCGGAGTACGGCATTCCGATCGTGCTGGTCACCGGCGACGACCGGACGTGCGCCGATGCGCAGGGATACGGGCCGGCGGTCCCCGCCGTCGCCGTCAAGGACTGCGTGAGCAGGTACGCGGCGATCTGCCGGACCCCGGACGTGACCGCCGAGGCGATCCGCTCGGCCGCGAGCCAGGGCATGAAGCTGGCCGGGCGCGTGCCGCCGGCCCGCGCAGGGCAGTTCCGGGTGGAGGTCGAAGTGGACGCCGCCCAGCTGGCCCAGTCGGCGGCTATCGTGCCGACGGTGCGGCGAACCGGGGAGCGCGCGGTCGCCTACGAGAGCTCGTCGGCCTACGACATGATCCGCTGCTTCAAGGTCGTCTGCACGATGATCTCGTCGGCCATGGAGGAGCGCTATGGCTGATCCTTCCGGCCAGGAACGTCTGGCCGGGGAAGGTTCCCGCGCCGCTCCGTGCCATCTAGCTTCCTGGCCGGTAGCTAGCCGGCGCTGGCGCCCAGGCGGTGGAGGAGCTCGGCCCTGATTCCCGGCCGGGACCCGAAGACGAGCAGGAAGGTAGCCTCGCGCGTCAGGCGCTGGGCGTGCGCCGCGGCGGTAATCGACCGGCTTCCCTCGTGCACGGCGAGGGCGGCGGCCGCGCGCACGGCGAGCTCGGACGCCGCCGCCCTGGCCGCCTGGATGGTCTCGTCGCCGGCCGCATCCAGCCGCTGCCGGCAGGTGTCGAGCTCGTCATCGAGCGGGCTCGCGCCCAGCAGGCGGCAGCAGCGTCCGGCCAGGCCGAGGGCCAGCGATCCGTTGACGCGAAGCGCCGCTGCGGTCAGATTCATCGCCGGGTCGGCTGGCACCCTGGAGACCAGCCGGTCGGCGGGAACCAGCACGTCGGCGAAGTCCAGCTGAACCGTCGCGCTCGCGTTGACCGCCGTCAGGTGCTGCCGGGTGACCGTCAGGCCGGCCTGGTCGGCCGCATCGAGCACCAGGGTGACAATCGTGTCGCCGGGTCCGCGTGCGGCGACCAGCAGGACATGGACCCGGCCCCACCCAGTGACCCACGGGCACGTGCCGCCCAGGATCCAGCCGCCGCTGACGGGCCGCGCCCGCAGCCTCGGCGGCCCCGGCAGCAGCCCGGCGAGTGCTATGCCGGCTCGCAGCTCACCACGGCAGGCCGGCCCCAGCCACGCGTCGCGCAGCCGGGCCGGAGCGTCGTCCGCGCTGAGCGCGCGCAGCAGCCCGAAATGCTGGATCAAGATGAAGGTCGTGGCCAGGCAGCCGCTCGCCAGTTCCTCGACCACCGCACACCCGGCCGGCCGATCAAGGCCCAGACCGCCTGCTTCCGCCGGCCCGAAGATGCCGTACAGCCCGGCTGCCGCCAGCGCGTCGAAGTGCAAGGCCGGCACCGCGTCCGCCCTGTCGGTCGCCATCGCGGCCGGGAACAGCACCTGCTCCGCGATCCGCCGGGCTTCGGTCAGGACATTGGCTGTCACCGGCGATGCGCTATCCACCCAGCCATCATCCGTCACCCGGGCCGCCGTCAGGCGGACGGGGCGCGGCCGCGGCGGCCGGAACGGCCTGCGGGCCGGCCAGCAGGATGTCGATGCTCAGGGCCAGGATCCACGCGGGAAAGAGCAGCGTCGCCCAGGCTGAGATGCCGGTGCCGATCAGCAGCACCAGGGTGGTGATGAGCCCGGCAATCCCGAGCCAGCGCGGGATCACCTCGGTACGGCGCCCGATCGTCACCGTAGTGAGGGTGAACACGGCCGCCATCCGCAGGCAGTAGACATTCAGCAGGATTGACGTCGCGTTGCGGCCAAGCGCCAGGGTGCCGGGTCCCGGCAGGCCCGACGTGCGCGACGCTGCCGCGATGAGCCCGCCGGCGACCGCGGCGGCGACGAACAGCATGCCGGTGAACAGCAGGCCGCTGCCCAGGAAGACGGTAATGAAGAAGCGGTCCTCCCGGCCTCCGATCCGGTCCCTGACCACTCCGATGAACCACAGGAAGGCGATGCCGGCGAACGGGATGAGGTTCAGGGCGACCGCCACCGCCGCCCGTC
>JADGPC010000138.1 GCA_017882645.1 Streptosporangiales bacterium
CGCGGCGACTTCGATACCTGAGAACCGATCAGGAAGAAGGTCGCGCGGACACCGCGCTCTCGCAGCAGGTCGATGAACAGCGGCGTCGCGGCCTGATCCGGACCGTCATCGAAGGTCAGGGCCACGTGGTCCGGCCGTCCGCGGCCGGACAGCCGGGGAAAGAAGGTGGTTCGGACCGTCCGGATGGCCGTGATCCCCGGGCCAGCATGAGCGACCGCGAGTCCGGCCGCCGCGGCCAGCATCAGGCCGCCTCGCATCCCGGACGACCGGGTTTCAGTGGACATAATCACTATTCATGGGTTTCACGCACCACTATTGTTCGATCAGACACGGCCTTTCCCGCATATTAGGGAACTCGCATTGCAGCGCTGCCAAGACAGCGCTATTTCGGGGCACGCGCCGAACTCGGCAGACACGGCCCCGGCCATTCCTGCAATCATGTCATGTCCAGGTTCTGCCGAGCGGGGGCGCGCGGCGACTGGGCCTGCGAGCACGAAGGACGACAGTGTCCGATACACGGGGGTATCAGTGGGAATCCCAGCAGCGCGCATCGTCTTTCCCGAGCCCGACCGGGCCGAGATTGCCTCTGCCGTCACCGACATCCTGGCTACCGGCGCGCTGACGCTGGGCCCGTATACCAGGCAGTTCGAGAGTGCCTTCGCCGCCGCGCACGGCGGCGGGAAAGACTCAGGCAGCCGGCTCAGCGCGGTCGCGGTCTCCAGCGGGACGGCCGCGCTGGAGATTCTGCTCCGGATCGCCGGCGTCGCCGGGCGTGACGTCATCGTCCCGGCGAACACGTTCTACGCCACCGCGGGCGCTGCCGTCAGCGCCGGCGCCCGGCCGGTCTTCGCCGACGTCGACCCGGCAACCTTCGCGCTGAGTCCGCGGACCCTGGCCGCCGCCCTGACCCGCAACACCGCCGCGGTCGTGCTCGTGCATATCGCCGGGCTGATCACGCCGCACGCCGACGATCTGCGCCGGCTCTGCGAGATTCACGGAATCCCGCTGATCGAGGATGCCGCCCATGCGCACGGCTCGACGTTCGGCGGCCGGTTCGCCGGCTCGTTCGGAGCGGCCGCAGCCTTCTCGTTCTATCCCACCAAGGTCGTGACCTGCGGCGAGGGCGGCATGATCCTGACCACCTCGGCGAATCTGGCTGAAGAGGCCAGGATCTACCGGGATCAGGGAAAAGCTTCGTTCGGGGCGAATCATCACGTCAGGCACGGGTACGCCTGGCGGATGAGCGAGCTGCACGCCGTCGCCGGGCTGGTCCATCTGCGCCGGATGGAGCAGTTCATCGATCGCCGCCGGGCCGTCGCGGCCCGGTACGACGCCGGGCTCGCGGAAGCCGGCTTCCTCAGTCCGCTCACTGAGCCGACCGGCAGCCTGAGCAACATCTACAAGTACGTCGCGCTGCTGCCACCCGGGGTCGACCGCGCCTGGTTCAAGCGGCAGCTGGCGGAGAGCCACGACGTCCGGCTGGCCGGAGAGGTCTACGACCTGCCGCTGCACATGCAGCCCGTGCTCGCCGAGTACGCGTCTGGCCGGAGCCTGCCCGCGGCCGAGGACATCTGCCAGCGTCACGTCTGCCTGCCAGTCCACTCGGACATGCGGGACGACGAGGCGGACCAGGTGCTCGAGGCCGTGGCCAAGGTGGCGGCCGATGCGCCAGCGGGCCAGGGGGACCACGGATGCGCGTAGCGGTAACCGGCGGCTGCGGCTTCATCGGCTCGCACGTCGTCGACCACCTGGTCGCCGCCGGCCACGACGTGCTCGTCATTGACAAGCACGAGCGATGGACGAACCCGAAGGCCGACTACGTGATCACCGACGTTTTCGACGGCCCCGCGCTCGACTCCGGGCTACGCGGCCGCGACGTGGTCTACCACCTGGCCGGCATGGCCGACGTCAACGAGGTCGCCGCCGATCCGGTGCACGCTGTGCGGCTGAACGTCGAGGGCGTCGGCCGGGTCCTCGATGCCGCCCGCCGCCTGAACTGCGGCCGCGTCGTCCTGGCCAGCACCGTCTGGGTCTACGGCGCGACCGTCGGCGCCGGCGAGCGGACCGAGGACGCGCCGGTCGACCTGGGCCGGGCCGGCCACCTCTACGTGTCCACGAAGCTCTCCGCTGAGCTGCTCATGCACAGCTACCGGGAGATGTACGGCCAGGAATTCACCATCCTGCGGTACGGCATCCCCTACGGTCCCAGGATGCGCGACGCGCTGGTCGTGGCCCGGTTCGTCCGGGCCGCCCAGGAGGGCCAGCCGATCACCATCGCCGGTACCGGCGATCAGCAGCGCAACTTCGTTTACGTCGAGGATCTTGCTGTTGCGCATGTCCTGGCCCTGGCACCGACGGCCGCCAACCAGACGCTCGCTCTCGAGGGTGATACACCGGTCTCGGTAACCGAGATCGCCGAGACCGTGCAGCATCTGGTCGGCCCGGTGCCGGTCAGGCACGTCGCGGGGCGGGCTGCCGACTACGAGGGCGTGACCATCTCCAACCGGCTGGCCAAGGAACTGCTCAACTGGTCACCGACGACACCGCTCGCGGAGGGCATCCGCCGGTACCTGACCTGGCTCGACAAGGACGGCGCCCGATGACGCGGCAGCGGGCACTGCTGCTGTCCGGGTCGATCGGCATGGGCCACGACACGCTCGCGGAAGCCTGCGCGGCCAAGCTGGAATCCGACGGCTGGTCCACCGAGACGCTGGACCTGATGCGGCTGCTCGGCCGGGGCGCCGACTCGGCGGGCGACGCGGTCTTCAGGTCGATGCTGGCAGTGCCCGGGCTCTACGACGCCTTCCATTTCGCCGCGCTCAGGACCGGGAGCGGCCTGGCGCGACTGGCCGACACGGCCGCCCGCCGTCAGATCTGGCCCCGGCTCCAGGCCAGGCTCGACGCCGAGCCAGCGGATCTCATCATCTCGGTGTTCGCCACCGGAGCGTCCGCGGTCAGCCAGCTAGCCGCGCGCTACCCCTCGATGAGCCACGTCGTCTTCTGCACCGATGCCACGCCGCACCGCCTCTGGGTCCACCGCAACGTCGACCTGTACCTGGTCACCTCCGCGGTCGCGGAGCACGCCGTGCGCAGGTTCGAGCCCGGCGCCCAGGTGCTGGTCGTTCCGGCGCCGCTGCGGGGACCGTTCTACGACCCGCCGTCCCAGCCCGAGGCGCGGGGCCGGCTCGGGCTTCCCGGGCACGAGCGGTGCGTGCTGCTGATGAGCGGAGCCTGGGGTATCGGGCCGGTCGCCCAGGTCGCCGAGGCCCTGGGCAACGCCGGCGTGCACGTACTGGCGGTCGCCGGACGCAACACCCGGCTCGAGCGGAATCTGCGGGCGGCGGCCGCCAGGCAGCCGCGCGTGCGCCCGTTCGGCTACACGACCCGGATCGCCGAGCTGATGGCCGCCAGCGACCTGGTCGTCACGAGCTCGGGGGACACCTGCACCGAGGCCCGCACGGTCGGCCGGCCGTTGCTGCTGCTCGACGTGGTCCAGGGCCACGGGCGGGACAACCTCCAGCACGAGCTGGAGCTTGGCGATGCCGCGGTCTCGTCCGGGCGGGCCGCCGACGTCGTCCGCGGCGCCCTGGCCGCCCTGGACCGGGCCAAGCCGGCGACTGCGGGGGCGACCAGAACGCAGGCCGCCTGGCAGAGCGCATTCGCCACCGCGCTCGAGTCGGTCGGCCGGTGAGCCTGGCCGGCCCGGCTGAGCAGCCCGGATGGCCCAGGCCAGCTCAGGCCCGGGGCCTGATCCGCAGGTAGGCGGCGTCGGATCGCGGCGGCGGTGAGAAACTATCCGCGGGCACCCGGCGCACCAGGCGCATCTCGTACCTGGCGGCCCACCGGGCGGTCTCCGGGTCGCGCGGCTGGCGGCTCGACAGCCAGCGGGCCGCACCCCACTCCAGGATCAGCTCAGCGCCGGTCAGCCTGACACTCTGGTCACCGAGCAGCCGCCTGCACAGCAAGGTCGTCAGCGCGAACGGCGGGCTGGCGACGACGTGGAACGGCCGCCGCGGCAGCGGCACCTTGCGCAGGTCCGCTTCGACGACGCCGACGAGCGGCTCCCCGCTGAACCGACGCCGCAGCCGCTCCGCCAGCCCGGGATCGAGTTCGATCGCGATGACCCTGGCCCCGGCCCTGACCAGCGGCCCGGTCAGCGCACCGTATCCAGCGCCGAGGTCGAAGACCAGGTCCCCCGCACCCGCGCCGCTGGCCCGGACGAGCTGAGCGATCAGCCGCTGGTCAGTGAGAAAATGGGCCCCAGCCGGGTTCGGCGACGGCCGCAGTGGCCGCGACCCGCGCGGCGGCCGTGACGAACGCGGCGGCCGTGACGGCCGCCCGGGCACGGAAGAACATGACCATCACCATGGTCGCTCCCTCGGCTCGAATCCGCGGCGGCGGATTAGCTGGCCGCACCACCGGCCCGGCCCATGCCGCCCGAGCCAACGTAGGCCATCCCGCGATGGCTGACCAGCGAATTATTTGCCGCTAAGCAACCCGGGACGTCCGGGCGGCGGTGGCGGCGGCGCGCGAATTGCCCGGCCTTAGCCCGGCTTGTTGGCCGGTCAGTTTCAGCCCGGGCGCTAGGCGACCTCGGCCTTGGCCGGCCCGGGGCGATCAGGGGCATCCGACGCGGCGTCAACCGAGGCCGCGGGGATCTCGGTGACGGCGCGAACCTCGGTCAGGCCGCTCAGCACGGGCGGCAGGTCGCCGGCGTAAACCACGCCGGCTCGCTGGGTGGCCCGGGTCAGCGCGACATACAGGTCGCCCAGTCCCCGCGGTGACTCGGCCAGGATCATGCCGGGATCGGCGACCAGGACGGAGTCGAACTCCAGGCCCTTGGCCTGCCGGACCGTCAGCACCACGACCGGCCGCTCCAGGTCGGGCTCGCCGGACTCCCGGCCGCCGCCGACGCCCGCTTCTGCCCCGCCCGCACCGGCACCGGCATCAACGACGCCGACATCGGGCAGCACGGCGGCGACGGCGGCCGCGAGCTCGTCGACCCGGCCGTGCGGAGTGATCACCGCCATCGTCCCGTCGCCGCTCCGGGCGGCCAGCGCGGCCGCCGCGTCACTCACCACGGCGCCGAACTCGGCCGGGTTGCCGACCCGCAGCCGCCACGGCACGATGCCCGAGTCCCGGACCGAGCGCGGCGGGCTCGCCCCCGGGTCGATCTCGGCGAGCACGTCAGCTGCGACGGTCATGATCTCGGCCGGAGTACGGTAATTCACCGTCAGCGGAGCCAGCCGCCAGCGGTCCCCGACAAACGGCCCGAGCGCCTCCGCCCACGAGGCCGACCCCGACATGTCGCCGGTCTGGGCCACGTCCCCGACGATCGTCATCGACTTGGCCGGGCACCGGCGCATGACCATCCGCCACGCCATCGGCGAGAGCTCCTGCGCCTCGTCGACGATCACGTGCCCGAACGCCCAGGTCCGGTCGGCCGCGGCCCGCTCGGCCGGAGTGAGATAGAGGTCGTTGTCAAACCGTGCCGCGAGCCGGGCCGCGTCGAGCATGTCGGCGCCCATCAGGATCTCGGGGTCGTCTTCCTCGTCCCGGCCGATGATCTCGAGGACGCCCTGGGCGTAGGCTTCCTCTTCCTCGCGCCGCCGGCGGCTGGCCGCCTTCGCTGGCCGGTCGTCCTCGCCGAGCAGCTCGGCCGCCTCGTCAAGCAGCGGGACGTCGGCCGGCGTCCACGGCGACCCGGCCGGCCTGCGCAGCATCTCGCGCTCGGCCGCGGGCAGACCCGGAGCAGCGGCGGTCAGCAGCCGGTGCGAGGCGAACAGATCGCCGATCAGCTGCTGCGGCGTCAGTACCGGCCAGAGCCTGCCGATCGCGGCGCGCACCTCGGCATCGTCCCGCAGCTCGGCCCGCAGCTCGTCGATGTCCGCGCGTCCCATCAGGTTGCCGCCGCCCAGCGGATCCGCACCGAGCCGCCCTGCCACCACCCGGGCGAGCTCGTCGAACGCCTCCCGGACGAAGATCTGGCGGGCCTGGTTGTGCGGCCGCCTGGACCGGCGCGCGCGTTCCCTCGCCCGGTGCAGCGACTGCCTGCTCAGCC
>JADGPC010000139.1 GCA_017882645.1 Streptosporangiales bacterium
CGACTCAACCCTGGACCGACGCAACAAGAGCCCCGGCGGGAAGAGCCGCCGACCGGAAAGAAAGAAACCGACACATGCATCCACTGGCCAGCGTCCTAGCGGCGGGCACCACCACCATACATATCGTGAACCTGGGCGCGCTCGTCTATGGTCTGGCCGCGATCGGCCCAGGCATAGGCATCGGACTGGTCTTCGGTCATGCTATTGAGGGAATGGCCCGCCAGCCCGAGGCATCGGGCATCATCACGACCTACATGTGGATCGGGTTCGCGCTGACCGAGGCGCTCGCGCTGATCGGCATCGCGGTCCCGTTCTTCATCAAATGAGGCGCAGGCCGGAGAGGTAGCCGCACCATGTTGTACCTGGCGCAGGCGCAGCAACAGAATCCACTGGTGCCTGACCTGACCGAGCTGATTATCGGCACGGTCGCGTTCTTGATCGTCTTCGGCTTGCTGGCCAAGGTGCTGATGCCGCGGATCAGCAAGACCCTCGCGGAGCGTACCGATGCGATCGAGGGCGGGCTGGAACGCGCCAAGGAGACGCAGGCCCAGGCGCAGCGGGAACTCGAGCAGTACCGGGCGCAGCTGGCTGAGGCTAGGCATGAGGCCGCGCGGCTTCGTGAGCAGGCCAAGGAGCAGGGAGCCCAGATCATCACCGAGATGCGGCAGCAGGCGCAGGAAGAGGCCCGCAGGCTCACCGAATCGGCACAGGCGCAGATCGAGGCGAACCGGCAGCAGGTACTGAACTCGCTGCGTACCGAGGTCGGCTCGCTCGCGGTCGAGCTCGCCAGCCGGATCGTGGGGGAGGCCCTGCAGGATGAGGCCAGGCAGCGCCGGACGGTGGACAGGTTCCTCGCCGAGCTCGAAGAAGGTCAGTCAGGCCCGGCCGGAGCAAAGGTACCCCGATGAGAGGCGCTAGCAGGGCATCGCTCGCCGAGGCTAAGGAGCGGCTGGCCGCGGCAGCAGCAGGGGGCCAGGCCAGCGAGCTTGGCGACGGGCTGTTCGCAGTCACGACGCTGCTGGACTCCGAGCCGGCCCTGCTCCGCTCGCTGTCCGATTCAGCCCGTGACGGTCAGGCCAGGACGGACCTGCTGGTCAGCCTGCTTGGCGGAAAGGTGTCCGAGGCCGCCCTCGATGTGCTCAAGGGCCTGGTCAGCTCGCGCTGGTCAGCCCCGGGTGACCTGGTCGACGCGACCGAGCAGCTGGCAGTGCTCGCCTATGTCGAGGCCGCCGACGCCGACGGTCAGCTGGACGACCTTGAGGACGAGCTGTTCAGGTTCGGCCGGGTCGTGAACGGCCACCCGGACCTGCGCACCGTGCTGTCGAATCCGTTCGTGGCCGCAGAGCGTAAGCGGGAGCTGTTGAATGAGCTGCTGGGCAGCAGGGCGACCACGCAGACGCTGCGACTGGTCACCCAGGCGGCGATCCGGCCCCGGGGACGTAGCCTGGATGCAAGCCTGGCCGAATATGCCCGGCTGGCCGCGCAGCGGCGGGCTCGGCTGGTGGCCGAGGTGCATGTCGCGGCTGGGCTCACGGCCGAGCAGACCGCCAGGCTGCGGGCGGCGCTGTCGGCCGCCTACGGCCATGACGTGCATCTGAACGTAGTGCTCGACCCGGAGGTCATCGGGGGAATGTCAATCAGGACCGGCGACGAGCTTATCGACGGCAGCCTGGTGACCAGGCTCGCCAGCCTCCGGCGCAGGCTGGCCTCCTGAACCGGACCGGCCAGCGGCCACGGGCCAGGAACAGCAACCACACCCAGACCTTGAGATACCAGATCAAGACGAGAGAGACGGCAGGAAGATGGCGGAGCTGACAATCCGGCCCGATGAGATCCGGGATGCGCTGGCGCATTTCGTTGAGTCTTATGAGCCGGGGGCCGTGGCCGCGGACGAGGTCGGCACCGTCGCCGAGTGCGGCGACGGCATCGCCCGGGTCGAGGGCCTGCCCTCTGCCATGGCCAACGAGCTGCTCGAGTTCGAGGACGGCACCCGGGGCATCGCGCTGAACCTCAACGTGCGCGAGATCGGCGTGGTCATCCTCGGCGATTACAGCAAGATCGACGAGGGCCAGCAGGTCCGGCGGACCGGCCAGGTCCTGGCGGTCCCGGTCGGCGACGGCTTCCTGGGCCGGGTGGTTGACCCGCTCGGCACCCCGCTGGACGGCAAGGGACCGATCGAGGACACCCAGCTGCGGGCGCTGGAGCTGCAGGCGCCGTCGGTGGTGCAGCGCCAGAAGGTGAATACTCCGCTGCAGAGCGGGATCAAGGCGATCGACGCGATCACCCCCATCGGGCGCGGCCAGCGCGAGCTCATCATCGGTGACCGGCAGACCGGCAAGACGGCCATCGCCATCGACACGATCATCAACCAGAAGGGCAACTGGGAGTCCGGCGACCCGCAGCGGCAGGTCAAGTGCGTCTACGTAGCTGTCGGGCAGAAGGGCTCGACCATTGCCCAGGTCCGCCAGTCACTGGAGGACGCCGGCGCGCTCGAGTACACCACGATCGTGGCCGCGCCGGCCTCGGACCCGGCCGGCTACAAGTACGTCGCCCCGTTCACCGGCTCGGCGATCGGCCAGCACTGGATGTACGCGGGCCAGCACGCGCTGATCATGTTCGACGACCTGACCAAGCAGGCCGAGGCCTACCGGGCCATCTCGCTGCTGCTGCGCAGGCCGCCGGGCCGC
>JADGPC010000140.1 GCA_017882645.1 Streptosporangiales bacterium
ATCAGATCCAGGCCGCGATCGCGGCCGTGCACAGTGACGCGGCGACGGCGGAGCAGACCGACTGGCGCCAGATCCTCGCGCTCTACGAGCAGCTGCTAGCCTGCGCGCCGACCCCGGTCGTGGCCCTCAACCGCGCTGTCGCACTGGCCCAGGTCGACGGTGCCGAAGCCGCCCTGGCCGCGACCGACCGCCTCGACCTCGGCTCCTATTACCTGTTCCACGCCACCCGGGCAGACCTGCTGCGGCGCCTGCACCGGACCGCCGAGGCGGCCCTAGCCTACGACGCCGCCCTGGAGCTGACCACGAACGCGGCCGAGCGCGCTTTCCTCGAGCGTCAGAGGAACGCCTTGCCCTCGCCGCGGTAGGTCGGCACGGTCGCGGCCACGGCGCCGCCGTCGATCAGGTGCAGCTCGTTGAACCGCTCGCACAGCTCGCCGGCCTTCGCGTGCCGGAACCAGACCCGGTCACCGATCCGCAGGTCATCGGCGGCCGGGCCGAGCACGGGTGTCTGCACCTCGCCCGCGCCTTCGTTGCCGTCCAGCGTCAGCCCGCCCGGAAGGTACGGGCGAGGCAGCCGGCTCGGGTCGCCAGGCCCCGATGCGACGTAGCCGCCGCCGAGCACGGTGACCACGCCAGGGCCAGGCCGGCGGACGACCGGCAGCGCGAACAGGGCGGCCGGCCTGCCGGAAAAGGAGCGATAGGCATCGAACAGGCTCGGCTGGTACAGCCCGGAGCCCGCGCCGATCTCGGTGACCGCGTCCTCGGCCGCCGTCGCCGCGATCGAGCCGGTGCCGCCGCCATTGACGAACTCGATCGGGGCCACCTCGCGGACGGCGCTGACGATCGCCGCCCGGCGGCTGGCCAGCTCGGCCGCCGAGCGGCGCTGCATGGCCCGGATGGCGGTGGCGTAAGCGGGCCGGCCTGGCGGGCTGTCGCCGACCCCGGCGATCTGCGCCTCGTAGGCCATCAGGCCGGCCAGCCGCAGCGCCGGCCTGGTCGTGATCGCCCTGGCCAGGGCGGCGGCCTGGGCCGGGGCGCGGACCGGCGAGCGTCTCGCGCCGGCCCGCAGCCGTCCGGCGAGGGTCTGGTAACCAGCGTCGATGTCGATGGCCACCCGCACCGGGTGCGGATCGCTCACGGTCGCGGCCGCCCTGGCGATCAGGTCGAGGTGCTCGACCGAGTCGACCATCACGGTGATCGCCATCGCCGCTGCCGGGTCGCCCGCCAGCCTGGCGAGCGCATTGGCGTCGGCGGTCGGGTAGGCGACCACGATGTCGTCGCTGGTGCGGCACTCCGCGAGCCACAGCGCCTCGGGCAGGGTGAATGCGAGGACACCACGGAATCCGTCCAGCGCCAGCGTGTCGTCGATCAGCCGCCTGCACCGCACCGACTTGCTGGCCAGCCTGATCGGCGTGCCGCTTGCCCGGCGCGTCATGTCGGCGGCATTGGAACGAAAGGCGGCCAGGTCGATGACTGCGAACGGTGGCTCAAGCTGGGCGGTAGCCGCGTTGAGCCGGCGCAGGTCATCGGCCTCAGCGGCCGGGCTCACTCCTGCTCGGCCGTGAGCGCGTTGTACTCGGCCGCCGAGAGCAGCCCAGGCGGCACCTGGTCACCGGAGTCAAGCTTGATCTTGAACAGCCAGCCGGCGCCGTACGGGTCGGAGTTGACCAGGCCCGGGTCCTCATCGATCTCGGGATTGACCTCGGTCACCTCGCCGTCGGCCGGGCAGTAGATGTCGCTGACCGACTTGGTCGACTCCACCTCACCGCACGGGTCACCGGCCGTCACCCGCGCGCCCGGCGAGGGCGCCGTGACGTAGACCACGTCTCCGAGCGCCCGCTGGGCATAGTCGGTGATCCCCACCCTGGCGGTCGCGTCGGAGATCGCCACCCATTCGTGCTCGGCGGTGTAGTACAGCTCCTCAGGAACGCTCACCGTGCCACCTTTCTCGTGCCAGTCTTCCGGGCAGGTCCTCGTTATCGCAGAATCTGAGTATCAGCGGGCCGGAGCCGGTCAGTTCCCGGCCGGCCGCTTGTAGAACGGAAGCGGCACCATCTCCGCCGGCTCGGCGGTGCCGCGGATATCCACGGCCAGCCGGTCGTCGTCGGCGCCCGCCGCGGACCCGGCTTCGGCTGCCGCGCCGGCGCTGACGTAGGCCATCGCGATGGGCCGGCCGAGCGTCGGGGACGGCGCTCCGCTGGTTACCGTCCCGCATGGCTCACCCTCCCACAGCACCGAGTAGCCGTGCCTGGGAACCCGTCGTGACTTGCCGACCAGACCGACCAGCCTCCGCTCGGCAGGCGCCTTCGCTCGCTCCGCGAGGGCGGCGCGGCCGACGAAATCGCCGGGCTTATCCAGCTTGACGACCCGGCCGAGTCCCGCGTCGAACGGCGTGACGTCGCGGCCGAGCTCGTTGCCGTACAGCGGCATGCCGGCCTCGAGCCGGAGCGAATCCCGGGCCGCCAGGCCGGCCGGGACCAGCCCGTCGGCGTGGCCGGCGTCGGTCAGTTCCTGCCAGACGCTCACCGCGTCCTGCGGCCGGACGAAGAGCTCGAACCCGTCCTCGCCGGTGTAGCCGGTCCTGGCCAGCAGCGCATCGTGCCCGCCGACCTTCGCCGGGTAGCTGGCGTAGTAGCGCACCTGGCTCAGGTCGGTGTCGGTCAGGCCGGCCAGGATGCCGGCCGACCGCGGGCCCTGGATCGCGATCAGCGCGTAGTCCGCGGTCCGGTCGGTCACGGTGGCCCCGCGGCCGTCGGCCCGCTCGGTCAGCTCGGCTGCGACGGTCGCTGCGTTGGAGGCGTTCGCGACGACCAGGTACGCGCCGCCGGCCAGGCGGTAGACGATCAGGTCGTCGATGACGCCGCCGTCCGGCGCGCAGATCATCGTGTACCGCGCTCGTCCAGGCTGGATCGCCGACGCCTCGCCGACCAGGGCGTAATCCAGCGCCGCTCCGGCCCCGTCGCCAGCGATCAGCAGCTCGCCCATGTGCGAGAGGTCGAACAGGCCTGCGGCGCGCCTGACCGCGTTGTGCTCGGCCGTCTCGCTGCCGTAGCGCAGCGGCATCAGCCAGCCGGCGAAATCGGTCATGGTCGCGCCGAGCCCTTCATGCACGGCGGCCAGCGCGGTGCGCCTGGGCGCCGGGGACTGCGGATCTGGCATCTGCGACTCCGTAAGCGGCGGGGACATCAGCAGCGGGCGAGGCGTGCGCAGCAGGCAGGCTCGGTGCTGGCCCAGCCTATCGCTGACCGGGCCGCCGGAACTGGCCGGCGGCTAGCGGCGGCTGGTACTGGGCAGTGCGGTGACCGGCTGCGAGGATGGGATCATGACGCTGCTTACCGAAGAGGAGATCTCGGCCGCTCTCGGCCGTGCGCCCGGCTGGGAGCGGACCGGCAACGCGATTGCCAGGACGGTCACGCTCGGCGACTTCGCCGATGCCATGCTGTACGTCGGTGCGGTGGCCCATCTGGCTCAGGCCGCGAACCATCACCCGGACATCGCGATCGCGTGGAATAAGGTGACGCTCGCGCTGTCGACGCACTCCGCTGGCGGGCTGACGGGAGCTGATTTCTCGCTCGCCAGCCAGATCAGCGCGCTGCCGTGACGGGAGACTGATGCCGCGTGGTCGAGATCAAGACCAGGGGGGAAATCGACGCGATCCGCGCCGCCGGCCAGGTCGTCGCGCGGGCACTGGCGGCGGTACGCGATCACGCGACCGCGCGGACCCGGCTGGCCGAACTGGACGAAGTCGCCAGGTCGGTGCTCGCCGCGGCCGGGGCTAGCTCGCCTTTCCTCGGATACCAGCCGTCGTTCGCTCCGGTTCCCTTTCCCGCCGTCATCTGCGCCTCGCTGAACGACGCCGCGCTGCACGGAATCCCCGGCCGCCGCCGGCTGGCCCAGGGTGACCTGGTCAGCATCGACTGCGGCGCCACCCTCGACGGGTGGGTCGCCGATGCCGCGATCTCCTTTACGGTCGGGCCGCCGAATGCCGCCGACGACCGGCTGATCGGCACGGCCAGGGCCGCGCTCGAGGCGGGGATCGGGGCGGCCGTCGCGGGCGCGCGGATCGGCGACGTCTCGGCCGCCATCGGCGCCGTCGGCCGCGCGGGCGGGTACGGGATCAACACGGATTTCGGCGGTCACGGCGTGGGCCGGTCCATGCACGAGTCGCCGTCGGTTCCCAACGAAGGCCGGGCCGGCCGCGGTATGGTGCTCAGCCCTGGTCTGGTCGTGGCCATCGAGCCGTGGTTCATGGCCGGCGGCAGCGACAAGTACCAGATCGACGATGACGGCTGGACGATCCGCACGACCGATGGCAGCCGCGCTGCGCACGTCGAGCACACGATCGCGGTGACCGAGGACGGGCCGGTCGTTCTCACCGCCGCCTGAGGCCCGCCGACCGGGACCCGCCGTCGGCCGGGACCCGCCGCCGGCCTCCGGTGCGGGGAGCCTCGGCGTGGATCTTGTCCTGCGGACGGCACCGCGCCCCCGTGCGGCACCGTCCGCAGGACAATGACCCGGCCACTCGCCGCGACCCTCGTCATCTGCGCGTGCCAGGCCCTGGCGGATAAACCAGAGCGGCACCGCGCCCCCCGGACGAAAGTCCCCCTTCGCGACGTGCGGCTTCCCCCATCCCAGCGACGCAGTCCCGGGGTCCGGCAGGAGCCGGGCTGTGCGCCGCTTGGGGTTCTAGTTATACACGTTACGCAGGCATGACTACAGCTAGTTACAAGAATGGCCAAGGATAGTGACGGAACGCGACCACCAAATGGCTCTGATCGCGCCGAGTGCACCGTTCAGCCGCGCTCGCGACCCGACGCCGCATCGCGGTCCATGATCACGGAAGTCTCTCGGCCGAATCCGTTGAGAGACTTCCGTGATCATGAGGTGCGCTGGCCGACCGGCCGTGCCGGGGTTAGCGGGGTGGTCGGATGATGACGCAGCCAGGACCCGGCCCGGTACGGGCGCGACGACGCCGCCGGGCACGACGGTCAGCCGCTTGCCGGGCCGCAGCCAGAGGCGGATCCGGCGCGGAGTGCGGACTGAGCGCCAGCCGGGACCGGCGATCACAACGCGTCGCGCTCGGCCCAGGCGGACAATTCGGACATGCACCGCACGTCCGTTACGGACGACGATCCCCCTGGCCAGGGGCGGGCGGACGATCACGACCCGCTGCGGGGCCGGGGCCAAGCTGATGGTGGCCCGCCGTCCGTGGACGGAAACGATGCGCCGCATCGCGCCTGGGCGGCCGACGCGAACGGACACCCGGCCCCCGGGCAGTCCGCGGGGACCGGCGAAGGCGCAGGCGGGCATGGGCGCCCCGACCCAGTTTCCGCCCGGGCCGGCGACGATCTGGCCGGCCGCCGGGCCGCCGGGCGGCAGTACCACCTGGACACGGCCGTGCAGCGTCCTCGGCGCGGCGAAGAAGGCGCGATTCGGCCCGGCCACGACGACGCCCTGCGGCAGCGGGCCGCTGATGGCGCCGGGCGGCAGCACGACCTGGACGCGGCCGGCGGCGATCTGCCTCTGCGGCAGCACCGCGACTCCGGTCGGCCCGGGGACGCGGGCGGGTACCTGGACCCTGGCCTGGCCGCCGGGTCCGACGACCCTGGCGCCGCGCTGAACAGTGCCCGGCCTGGCCGACTGGTAGGCGACCCCTACCGAGGCCGCTGGCGATGTCCTGGGCGGGGCGAACAAGTAGGTGGCGAGCGATCCGGCCAGGGCCGCTGCCACGATCCAGCCAGCCGACCGGCTGGTGAGCGCGGCACCGAGCTGAGCGCCGCGAAAGCTCCTGCGGCGCCGCGGCGTGGGGGACGCGGGCTCGCTGTCTTCTTCTGGCCCGGCCGGACCTGAGCCGGAGGGCTGGGATTGTTCGGTCAAGAACGGCACCTTCGCTTACGGTTTTGGATCTGCCGCATGCGGCGGCCTGACGCGTAGTCCAAGGATGCTGGATCGCGCTGAAGGGGGCGTGCGGAGTTCATGTGAAAACTGACAGAACCTTAAGGTCAGCGGAGTGCCTCGCGGGTTAGCTGAGATCGCAGGGCAGGTGCTTGATGCCGTTGATGAAGCTGGAGAGCAGGCGGTCTGGCTCGCCCGCCGCGCGGATCTCCGGCACCCGGTGCAGCAGCTCGCGCAGCATCACCGTGATCTCGCGCCGGGCCAGGTGAGCGCCCAGGCAGAAGTGCGGGCCGGCGCCGCCGAATCCGACATGCGGGTTGGGGGCGCGGGTGATGTCGAACCGCAGCGGGTCGTCGAAGACAGACTCGTCGCGGTTGGCTGACCAGTAGATCAGCGCGCACTTGTCACCCTCGCGGAACTGGTGCCCGTTGACAACCGCATCGCGGGTGACGGAGCGCCGCATCCAGATCACGGGGGACACGTACCTGACGATCTCCTCGACGGCTCCGGCGATCCGGCTGTCGAAATCGGCCAGCAGCAGGTCGCGCTGGTCGCGATGGTCGGTCAGCAGCACCAGCGCGTGCGACAGCGCCGTGCGGGTCGTCTCGTTCCCGGCCACGACGAGCAGGATGAAGAACGAGGCGAGCTCAGCCGGAGTCAGCTGCTCGCCGTCGACGTTGGCGGAGACCAGCGCCGAGATGAGGTCGTTACCCGGGCTGCCTTCGCGCTCGGCGGCGAGATTGGTGACCAGGCTGGCTAGATCGCCGCCCGCGGTCAGGATCTGCGCGATGGCCGTATCCATGTCTTCGCTGAGGAACTCGGGATCGCCGCCCGCCAGGATGACGCTGGTGTTCCGCAGCACCATGTCGAAGTGCTCGTCGCCGATCCCCATCATGTCGCAGATGATCTTCAGCGGGAGCCTGGCCGACACCCGGCTGACGAAATCGCACGGGCCGGTGGCCAGCAGGTCATCGACGATGATGGCGGCGGCCCGCTGCACGTCGTCCTCGAACTTCTTGATCATCTTCGGGGTGAACGCGCGGGAGACGATCCGGCGAAGTCTCGCGTGCCGCGGATCATCCATGTTGATCATCGAGCCGAAGTACTCGTTGAACTCAGGTGGCAGGTCGACCAGGCTGGTGGCGCCGCGGGCCGAGGAGAAGACGTCGGCATGGCGGCTGGCCTCCAGCACGTCGGCATGCTTGACGAACGCGTAGTAGCCCTGGTTCTCGGTGGTGAACGGGGTCTCCGGGTCGGCGAAGAACGGCGGGGCATCGAGCCGCCGCAGCTCGGCGAAGGCCGTGTGCCGATCGGCAAGCGACAGAGTCCAGAACTCGTTCTGTGACAGATCGATGTTGCTGGCGGTCGGCGTCGGGGATGCTGGCGTGGTCACTGCGGGCCGCCTTCCGGATCACGTCACTTCGTCTGATGGTCTCAGACCAGCACAATGATAGCTAGCTACCCCTTTATCACGTAGTGATCCGCTTTGCGGTTCGCGCGGGCCAGCATCGGCCAGTGGCTATCAGGCGTCCGTGAGCCGGGTCGAAG
>JADGPC010000141.1 GCA_017882645.1 Streptosporangiales bacterium
GCTGACCTCGCGAACGTGGCCGCCGAGCGTGACGGCGGGATGCTGACGGCCGGATTGTTCCTGCGGGAATTCGTACCGGACGGCGTGCGTTGGGCGCATCTGGACATCGCTGGACCGTCGTTCCACGAAGGCGAGCCCTACGGCTACACCCCCAGGGGCGGCACGGGTGCGGGAGTTCGTACCCTGGTCCAGATCGCGCTGGACGCGGCGGACCGGCGGCTCTAGCGAGCATGATGACCTGGCAGATCAAGCCAACGGCGGCTGATGTGACAAGGAGCGTTTGGTGACCGAGACCGATACCGGCAGCTACGACATCGTCATCCTGGGCGGCGGCAGCGGCGGGTATGCCTGTGCCCTGCGGGCGGCTGAGCTCGGTCAGCGAGTGGTGCTGATCGAGCGGGATAAGGTGGGCGGCACGTGCCTGCACCGTGGCTGCATCCCGACGAAGGCGCTGCTGCACGCGGCCGAGATCGCCGACCACGCTAGGGATGCCGCCACCGTCGGCGTGCGGACCACGTTCGACGGCATCGACATGCCAGCCGTCAACGGCTACAAGGACAAGGTCGTCGACCGGCTCTGGAAGGGCCTGCAGGGCACGCTGGCCAGCCGCAAGGTCGAGGTCGTCTACGGCGATGGCCGGCTGGTGTCGCCGACCGCGGTGGCCGTCGGTGACGTGGTCTACGAGGGCGCGCATGTCGTGCTGGCGACCGGCTCGGAGCCGCGGTCGATCCCGGGCCTGCAGATTGACGGCGAGCGGGTGATCACCAGCGATCAGGCCCTCACCCTGGACCACGTGCCGGCCTCGGCGGTAATCCTCGGCGGCGGCGTGATCGGCGTTGAGTTCGCCAGCGTCTGGCGGTCGTTTGGCGCCGAGGTGACCATCGTCGAGATGCTGCCGCACCTGCTGCCTCCTGAGGAGGAGTCGAGCTCGAAGCTGCTTGAGCGCGCCTTCCGCAAGCGCGGCATCAAGTTCCACCTCGGCGTGGCCTTCAGCGAGGTCAAGGAGACCGCGGGCGGAGTCAGCGTGGTCCTGGAGAACGGCACGGCGATCGACGCCGAGGTGCTGCTCGTCGCCGTTGGCCGCGGTCCCGTGTCGGCCGGCCTCGGCTACGAGGAGGCGGGCGTCGCGATGGACCGCGGTTTCGTCCTGGTCGACGAGTACTGGCGGACCAGCGTCCCGACGATCTCGGCGGTCGGCGACCTGACTCCCGGCCTCCAGCTCGCGCACGTCGGCTTCGGCGAGGGCATCGGCGTCGCCGAGCGGCTGGCCAGGCTGCCCGTCACGCCGATCGACTATGACGGTGTTCCGAGAGTGACCTACAGTGACCCTGAGGTTGCCTCAGTCGGCATCACGTCGGCGACGGCGGCCGAGCGCGGGATCGAGACCGCCGAGGTCACGTACAACCTCGGCGGGAACGGCAAGAGCGTGATCCTGCAGACCCAGGGCGCGGCCAAGGTGATCGCCACCGCTGGCGGCGGTCCCGTGCTCGGCGTGCACCTGGTCGGTGCCCGGGTCGGCGAGCTGATTGCGGAGGGTCAGCTGATCTACAACTGGGAGGCGCTGCCAGCCGAGGTGGCGCAGCTCATCCACCCGCACCCGACCCAGTCGGAGGCGATCGGCGAAGCGCACCTCGCGCTTGCCGGCAAGCCGTTGCACTTCCATTCCTGATCCGATGTCAGGAATGGCGGAAAACTGAGCGAAGGAGTCAGCGCAAGCCATGTCGGTCTCCGTATCAATGCCGCAGCTCGGCGAGAGCGTCACCGAAGGCACCGTCACCCGCTGGCTCAAGCACGAGGGCGACCACGTCGCTGCCGACGAGCCGTTGCTAGAGGTGTCCACCGACAAGGTAGACACCGAGATCCCCTCCCCCGTGTCCGGCATCCTGCGCGGGATCACGGTGGCCGAGGACGAGACCGTCGCGGTCGGCGCGGAACTCGCCGTCATCGACGAGGACGGCGCGCCCGCGCCCGCGGCGAGCGCGCCTGACGCCGCGGCACCCGGTCAGGCCGGCGGCGGTTACCAGCAGGCCGAGTACCGGGCGCCGGCCGCCCAGGAGCAGCCGCAGGTCTACCAGCCGCAGGACCAGGCACCGGCGTACCCGGCCCAGGGTTACCAGGAGCAGGGCTACCAGGAGCAGGGCTACCAGCAGGGCTACCAGGAGCAGGCGTACCAGCCGCAGGAGTCGTATGGCGGGCCGCCGGCGCCGCAGCCGGCCGCCGAGAGTGCCGGCTACCAGCCGGCCACGGGCTACGAGGCGCCGCCGTCCTATCCGGACCAGGACCGGCCGGCCGCCTATCAGCCGTACAGCGAGCAGCCGAGCAGCTATCAGGTTCCCTCCCCCGAGGCGTCGGCCCCGTACCAGGGCGTGCACGAGCAGACCGCGCCGCCCGCCCGGCACCAGCCGCCCGCTTACCAGCCCGCCCAAGGCGAGCAGGAGGCGGCGACGCAGCCAGCGGCGCCGTCCGCGACGGCCGGGGCGGACAGCTCAGACAGCCCGTATGTCACGCCCCTGGTCAGGAAGCTGGCCGCGGAGCACGCTGTCGATCTCGGCTCGGTCGTCGGGACCGGCGTCGGCGGCCGGATCCGCAAGCAGGATGTACTCGACGCGGCCAGGCAGCGCCGGGGCGGCGAGGCGCCGCGGCCCGCGCCCGGCTCGGCTCAGGGCCAGCCGCCTCAGGCCCAGCCGTCTCAGGCCCAGCCGTCTCAGGCCCAGCTGTCTCAGGGCCAGCAGCCTCAGGCTGCGGCGGCACCAGGTTCGGCCGCACCGGCAGGTCAGGCCGCTGCGCCGGCCCAGGCCGTACCGTCTGCAGCCGGCCAGCCCGCGGCAGGCGCGTCGACGCTGCGCGGGACCACCGAACGGCTGTCCCGCGCCCGGCAGGTCATCGCGCAGCGGATGGTTGAGTCGCTGCAGACCTCTGCGCAGCTCACCACGGTCGTCGAGGCGGACGTGACGGCGATCGCGCGGCTGCGCGACCGGATCAGGACGGAGTTCGAGGCCAGGGAGGGGGTCAAGCTCTCCTTCCTGCCGTTCTTCGCCCTGGCCACGGTGGAGGCACTCAAGGCGCACCCGCGGCTGAACGCCATCATCGACACATCAAGCGGCACGGTGACCTATCACGACGCCGAGCACCTCGGCATCGCGGTCGACACTGAGCGCGGGCTGATGGTGCCGGTGATCAGGAATGCCGGCGACCTGAATATCGGCGGGCTGGCCCGCAAGATCGCCGACCTGGCCCAGCGGACCAGGGCGGGCCAGGTCAGCCCCGACGACCTGACCGGCGGCACGTTCACGCTGACCAATACGGGCAGCCGCAGCGCCCTGTTCGACACGCCGATCATCAACCAGCCGCAGGTCGGCATCCTCGGCACCGGAACGGTCAACAAGCGTGCCGTCGTCGTCGATGATCCCGATCTCGGCGAGGTGATCACGGTCCGCTCGATCGTGTACCTCGCGCTGACCTACGATCACCGGCTGGTCGACGGCGCCGACGCGGCCCGGTTCCTCGTGACGGTCAAGAACCGCCTCGAAGAGGGTGCCTTCGAGGCCGAGTTCGGCAGGTAGGACGCCGTGCGGGTGGCGATCTCGGCCGCGTCAGGGCTGATTGGCTCGGCGCTCGCCGGCGACCTCAGCGCCGACGGCGTGCAGGTAGTCCGGCTGGTGCGGCGCACGGCCCGCGGGGCGGACGAGATCGGCTGGGATCCGCAGGCCGCTGACGGCCTCGACCCGGCGGCGCTGGCGGGAGTGGACGCGGTGGTGCACCTGTCTGGTGCGCCGATCGCCGCCGGGCGCTGGACGGCGGCCAGGAAGGCGGAGCTGAGATCCAGCCGGATCGCCTCGACCGCGACGCTGGCCACGGCGATCGCGGCGGCCGACCCGGCCCCTGGCGTGCTGCTCTGCGCGTCCGCGATCGGCTACTACGGCGACACCGGCGAGCGCACGGTCGACGAGAGCACTCCAGGCGGCACCGGGTTCCTGGCCGAGCTAGTCCGGGACTGGGAGGCTGCCGCCGACCCGGCGCGGGCGGCGGGCACCAGGGTCGCCACCTTCCGCTCCGGTGTCGTCCTCACGGCCAGCGGCGGCATGCTGGGCCGGCTGCTGCTGCCGTTCCGGCTCGGCCTGGGTGCGAAGGTCGGATCGGGCAGGCAGTACTTCAGCTGGATCAGCCTGACCGACGAGATCAGGGCGATCAGGTTCCTGCTCGGCTCGGCCGGTGCCAGCGGCCCGTTCAACCTCACGGCTCCGGAGCCGGTGACCAACGCCGAGTTCACCAGGGCGCTGGCGAAAGCGCTCGGCCGTCCGGCGGTGTTCGGCCTGCCGTCAGCGGCGCTCAGGGCGGCCCTCGGCGAGGTGGCCAGCGAGCTGCTCGGGAGCGCGCGGGTGGTCCCGGCCAGGCTCGATGAGGCCGGCTTCCGCTTCGCCCATCCCGATATCGCAACCGCGCTTGGCGCGCTGCTGGCGCGCTAGCGGGGCGGCGGCTCGTCGCGGACCGGTACTTCGCTGGCAGTCGGCGGCTGGGCGGCCGGTCGCCTCCGGCGCGCGAGGATGGCCTTGCGCCGCGCTCGTTCCTTGATCAGGCGGGTCAGCGGCGTGCCCGCGGTCGGACCGAGCAGGGGAATCTGCCACAGCGGCGGTACCGGCTGACTCAGGCCCTCGTACCTCATGATCTGGCCGAACGTCAGCTTCAGCAGCCGCCTGGCCATCAGGATCGCGAGCAGAGCCAGCGGCAGCTCGATGAGCAACGCGGACAGCAGGCTGGCGAAGAAGCCGGCCGTGCGCACGTCGAGCACGACATCGAACCAGGCGTCGCAGAGCAGCAGCGTCGCGAGCACAACAAGGGAGATGATCAGGAGCTGGCGGCGCCGCCATGCCGTCCAGCCGGTCGCTGCGAAGGCCGCGAGCAGCGCGATGTCGAAGCCGACCCACGCACCGCGCCAGCTGCCCGTGTGGTAAAACGCCGGCAGCGTGACGGCGAGGATACCGATCCAGGCGGCGAGCAGGATGCAGCTGCCGACGATCACCACCAGCACGGCATCCCATTTCCAGCTGGTGCCAGGGGTCGGCGCGCCCTCTTGCTCCAGCGCCACCAGCGCGCGCAGGAGCTTGCGCCGCTCAGGTGTGCTGAGAGTCGCCAGGCCGTCGAGATCGAAACTCTCATCCATAACACGAAAAAGGTTAGCTGACTGAAATTGCCCGGCCACGAGGCCGCCCTCTGGTCGGGTCCCGGCCGTCGCCGGCTTCGGTTCAGCCAGGCGTCATCCACCCGGCGCTTCCCAGCCCGCATAGGCTGGCTGACGTGGATCGCGAGCTTGTCTTCATCAGGGCCGGCTTCGGGTCGGCCGCGCTCGGCTACGAGCAGGCCTGGGAGCTCCAGCGTGAACTGCACGCTCGCCGCGCC
>JADGPC010000142.1 GCA_017882645.1 Streptosporangiales bacterium
CCCGCACCGACGGTGGCGCGGCCGAGGACGGGCCGGCGTCCGCGAGTCCGGCTGGCGCGAGGCCGGCGTCCGCGAGTCCGGCTGGCGCGAGGCTGGCGGCCGGATCCGGCCGGCTCGTCGGACGTGATCCTGACACGCTCGATATCGCCGATGTGACGGGCCGCCGCACGATCGAGACCGCCCGGCACGGCCGGGTGACCGTCCGGGAGGAGAACGCCGCCGCCGCGCTCGAGGTGATGAGCAGGTTCGCGATCGATCCGCGCTGGCTGCTGTACCTGCCGCCGACCATGTGCCCGGTCGCGACCTCGGCCAGGCCCGGGCTGCTCGAGCATCCGGACCAGGCGTTCGACGCATTCCGGGCCGATGGCGTCGACGCGCTGGTGTGCGAGGAGAAGCACATGGGCTCGCGCGCGGTCGCGCTGGTCTGCCGCGATGCCGAGACCGCGCGCGCCCGGTTCGGTGCTGGCGGGTCGCTGCCTGGCGCTGCGGCGCCGGCGGCGGGCGGGCTGAGCGAGACCCCCGCCGCCAGCCCGGCCGGTGCGGTCTGGACGCGGACCGGCCGGTCGTTCTTCGGCCCCGCCCTGACCGAGGAACTGCTAGCCAGGCTGCGGGCCGCGGCGGAGGCGGCTGGCCTGTTCGACGAGCTGAGCACGGGCTGGCTGCTGCTCGATGCCGAGCTCATGCCGTGGAGCGCGAAGGCCGAAGATCTGCTCCGCAACCAGTACGCGGCGGTCGGCGCCGCGGCCCGCGGCGCGCTTCCGGCGGCCGTCCGCATCCTCGAGCAGGCGGCCGGCGGTGGCCTCGACGTGGGTGCGCTGCTCGAGCGGACCAGGGCGCGGGCCGCCAACGCCGAGGCGTTCAGCGCGGCGTACCGGCGATACTGCTGGCCTACCAATGGGCTGGACGGCGTCAGGATCGCCCCGTTCCAGCTGCTGGCGACCGAGGGCGCGACGTACGCTGACCGACCGCATTCCTGGCACCTCGATCTTGCCGACCGGCTGGCCGGCGCCGATCCGGGGCTGATCGCGCGGACCGGACGGATCTTCGCCGACTCGACCGACCCGGCCTCGATCGCGGCCGCGACGGCCTGGTGGGAGGAACTGACCGCGTCAGGGGGCGAGGGCATGGTCGTCAAGCCCGCCGCGAACCTGGTGCGCGGCCGCCGCGGGCTGGTGCAGCCCGGACTGAAGGTGCGTGGGCGCGAGTACCTGCGCATCATCTACGGCCCCGACTACACCGAGCCCGCCAACCTGGACCGGCTCCGCACCCGCGGTCTCGGGCACAAGCGCTCGCTGGCGGCGCGGGAGTACGCGCTCGGCCTGGAGGCGCTGGAGCGAGCCGCCCGCGCCGAGCCGCTGTGGCGGGTGCACGAGTGCGTCTTCGCGGTCCTCGCGCTGGAATCCGAACCCGTCGACCCGCGCTTGTAGCTTCGCGCTTCCGCGATCTCATGATCACGGAAGCTTCTCTGCAGTTTCTGCTGACTCGCTTCCGTGATCATGGACGTCGGACGCTAGCAGGGCGAGATGGGCGGGACGAGACGGGCGGGGCGAGACGGGCGGGGCGAGACGGGCAGGGGAGGTTGTGTTGAAATAAGACGTCAATCGCCCAAGCCGATCGGAGCGGGACATGAGTGACAACCTGCCTGCCACGGAGGGGTACCTCTCGTTCGCCGGTTACCGGACCTGGTATCGCGTGACGGGCGAGTCCGAGGAACCGGGCAAGTTCCCGCTGCTCTGCCTGCACGGCGGCCCCGGCGCGACCTGGCATCACATGGAGCCGTACCAGGAGCTAGCCGCCGACGGCCGCCGGGTGATCTGCTATGACCAGCTTGGCTGCGGCAACTCGGCGGTGAGCGAGCAGCACGACACCTCGATGTGGACGACCGAGCTGTACCTGGCCGAGCTGGCCGAGGTCCGCAGGCAACTCGGCCTGGACCGCTGTCACGTGCTTGGGCACTCGTGGGGCGGCATGCTCGGCATGACCTACGCAGTTAGCAGGCCAGCCGGGCTGGTCAGCCTGCTGGTCGAATCCTCGCCCGCCGACGTGTCGTTCTGGCTGACCGAGCTGGCCAGGCTGCGTGCCGACCTGCCGCCTGGGGTCGACGAGGTGCTGCGGCAGCACGAGGCCGCCGGTACCACCGACAGCGCCGAGTACCAGACCGCCATGGTCGCCTTCTACGACCGGCACGTCTGCCGGATCCGGCCCTACCCGGACTGGCTGGACCGCTGCTTCAGCGGGATCGACGCGAACCCCGAGGTCTACCACACGATGAACGGACCCAGTGAGTTCCACGTGATCGGTCCGCTGAAGGACTTCGACGTCACGGCCGAACTCGGCGCGATCGACGTGCCCACGCTGCTGTTCTGCGGCGAGTTCGACGAGGTGACCCCGGCGACGGTAGCGCAGGCCCACGACCGGATCGGGGGATCGGAATTCGTCGTGCTGCCGGGCTGCTCGCATATGAGCCAGGCCGAGCGGCCCGACCTAGCGCTCGGGCTGGTCCGCGGCTGGCTGGCCGGCGTGGAGGCGTCGCTGGCCCGCTAGCGCCTGACCGCCCGCTAGCGCCTGACCGCCCGCTAGCGGCTGGCAGGCTGGGTGCTTGGCGTGGGCGGGCCAGCTGCCAGCTGAGCGGCGGCGTGCTCGACCAGGGTCACGAGCGCATCCCGGCACAAGGCTCGCCGGCGCGCGTCGCACCTGACCACCGGCACGTGCGCATCGATGTCCAGTGCCTCTCGTACCTCGCTGATCTGGTGATCGGGCGACCCGTCGAAGCAGTTGACTGCGACCACGAATGGCGACTGGCGGTGCTCGAAATAGTCGATGGCCGGGAAGCAGTCGGACAGTCTCCTGGTATCGGCCAGGACGACGGCACCTAGCATCCCGTAGGCCAGGTCGTCCCACATGAACCAGAAGCGCTCCTGACCTGGCATGCCGAACAGGTAGACGACGAGCCCTTCGCTGATCGTGATGCGCCCGAAGTCCATCGCCACGGTCGTCGTCCGCTTGCGCTCCACGCCCACTACGGTGTCGGTGAGCACTCCTGGCCCGGTGAGATCCTCCTCCGTCCGTAGCGGCCGGATCTCGGTCAGCGAGCCCACCAGCGTCGTCTTGCCCGCGCCGAACCCGCCGGCGATGAGGATCTTGGCGGCCACCGGAGCCCAGCTGTCGCCGTTGCCGCCGGAGTCGTCATAGTCGTCGCAGGCCATCAGCCACCTCCCTGAGAAGCCGGATGTCGGTCAGCCCTGCCGGGCGAGGTCGCCGGATTCTGATCATTCCCTGGTCACGAAGGTCGGCAAGCAGGACGCGGACCACGGCGAGCGGCAGCCTCAGCCGAGCCGCCAGGTCCGCCACCGAGGTGGGCCTGGCGCACAGTTCGTGTACCGCCAGGTGCTCTGGTTCAAGCTCGGCGGGATCGGGTGCGAACGCGGGTACCGCGTGCACCATCGAGACCACGTCTAACATCTCGCCGGTCAGGCTTGGCCGTCCCCTGACGAGCCAGTAGGGACGGATAAGCGGGCTGAATCCGGCGTCAGACGACTGATCGCCAGCTGGAGGCATGCGGCATCACTTCGGCTCTTCGGCTGGCATCGGTCGCCGGTCGGGCTCCATGTGCTGTCCCAGCTGCCTGACCAGGTGTGCCATCTCGTATCCGACCAGGCCGACATCGGCGTCGCCGTCCGCTAGGACGGCCAGGCAGCTGCCTCGGCCCGCGGCGGTCACGAACAGAAAGCCCTGGTCCATCTCGATCAGGGTCTGATGGACCCGGCCCGCGCCGAAGTGCTGGGCGCCGCCATTGGCCAGGCTCGCGATGCCTGCCGCCAGGGCCGCGAGGTGGTCGGAGTCCTCGCGGCTGAGTGCCGCCGACGAGCCGATGGCGAAGCCGTCCCTGGAGATGACGGCCGCCCGGTGAACGTGCGGCGAGCGTGTCACCAGGTCGTCGATGAGCCAGTTGAGGTGGCTGTCGGTGGTCATAGCCCGCTCGGGCAGCTGCTCGCTGAAGTTCGTGGTCATCGGCTTTCCTCATCCCGCGGTACGGCTGTGTCCTGGTCGGTGTCCGTTTCGGCGTACCCGTCGGACTGGGAAATGCCTTCCTGCCAGCCGCGCCGGAAGGCCGACATGGTGCTGCGCGCATGCTCCGGCGAGCGGGAACCCGCGAGCGGGTCCCCGTCAGGGGCCGGCCCGGTCGCCGCCTTGAGCTGCGGTGCCAGGCTCGACTGGCGGACCCGCCGCGGCATGCCGTTCTCGGTCAGCGCTGGCCCGGTTGGCCCGGCCAGCTCCGCTGGTCTAGCCGGCGCCGCAGATTCCGCCAGCAGGGCCAGATCCGCCAGCCCGGCTGCGTCCGCCGGGCCGGCTGGCCCGGGTCGCTCGGCCAGCCCGGCCGGCTCGGCGACGGTCAGCACGCCGACCGATCCGCCGGATGACTCCGCTCCGTTGACGAGCGGTGTCGTGACGGCGTGCCGGCCCGCCGTCACTAGGTGGCCGTTCGCGTTCTGGCGGGCCGGAGCGCCCGGTCCGATTGGATCGGCCAGGACCACCAGATCGCGCGGGATCAGGACGATGGCCGTCACGCCGCGGTAAGGCGACTCGCGCAGCGTCACGGAGATCCCGTGCCGCCTGGCCAGTCTCGCGGCGACAAAGAGCCCGAGCCGGTCCGAGCCCGACATGTCGAACAGCGGCGGGTCGGCCAGGCTGGCGTTGACCGACGCGAGCTCCGCGGCGCCCATTCCCGGGCCGCGGTCCTCGATGTCGACGGCGTAGCCGTTTGCTACCAGCGCGCCGACGATGCGGACCTCGGTATCGGCGGGAGAGAAGAGGGTGGCGTTCTCCAGCAGCTCGGCCAGCAGGTGGATCACGTCGGACACAACGGGCCCAGCCAGCGCGGCCGGCGCCCGGGCGATGACCTTGATCCGCTTGTAGTCTTCGACCTCGGTGGCGGCAGCCCGCAGGACG
>JADGPC010000015.1 GCA_017882645.1 Streptosporangiales bacterium
CTGGCCAGCGCCTTGCTTGCGGCCGGGCGTGCGGACGACGCCATTCCGTGGTTCCAGTGGGTACTCGACAGCCTGACCCATAAGCTCGGGCCGGATCACCGTGACGTGATCGAGGCGCGGCGCCGCCTGGGCCACGCCCTCGTGGCGGCGGGCCATGTCCCGGCGGCGATCACCGTCCTTGAACGCGCGGTTCCTCAATTCGAGCAGCTCTGCGGACCCGGGCATCCCGACACACTCGGCGCGCGGGACGAGCTCGCCGCTGCCTACCTGGCTGCGGGCCAGTACTCTGACGCCATCATCCTCTACCGGCGCACGCTGGCCGACCGGGAGCGCGCCCAGGGAGCCCGGCACCCGCAGACGATGACTACGCGTCACGGCCTGGCCGACTCCTACCTGGCCAGCGGCCAGGCAAAAGAGGCAGTCGCGGCCTACAAGCGGGTGGTGGCCGACCGGGAGCGCGTCCTTGGGCCCGATCACCTGGACACGCTTACGGCGCGGAACAACCTCGGCGCCGCCTACCAGAAGCTGGGCAAGACAGCGGCGGCGGAACTGGCGTGCGAGCAGGCCTGGGCCGGGTTCGAGCGGGTGCTCGGCCCCCGTGACCCTGATACGCTGCGGAGCCGTGCAGGGCTGGCCCAGGTGTACCGCCAACTGGGGCGCTATGGCGACGCCCGCGCTCTGCTGCGCGACACGGTCGACCGCCTAGAGCGCGCCTTGCCCGCTGGTGATCCGCTGATCACCGAACTGCGCCAGAGCCTAGTCGACATCGGCGAGGAGTAATTCCCGCGGAGGAAGCCCGGGCTGGCGCCCGGCCAGAGGCATGATCCCGGTTGCGGACAAGACCGCCTTAATCCCGGCGCTGGTGTCCCTGCAGGGCTCTGGCCAGGCCCGGGTTTGGAGATGATGATGCCGGACGGCGTGGGGTTACTCTCGGGTTGTGGCAGCAGTTGATCCTGGGGACGACGACATCGAGCGCTTCATCGTCCGGCACTACCGCTATGACCCGCAGCGGCGGGAACGCAGGCATCTGGTGGTGGCTGCGTTCGACAACGAGCCGGAGTTCCGCGCCTGCATGGACAATGTGCGGGATGAGATCAAGGCCCGCCGGGGCCGTGGTGAGCCGGTCGATCCCGGTGAGCACGCGTCGGGCGTTGCGCACGAGCCCGGGTACTTGCGCCGGGCAGCGAACGGGCATCTGGTCAGCCGGGCAATCAGGCACGGGGTGACCGGATCATGGATCGGGCAGCTGGAGCTGCCCTCGAACATGTCGGTCGCGCGGGCGGAGCGCCGGGTAGCGCATCCAGCGGAGCCAGACACTGCACCGCACGGGTCTTCGTGACAGCTTTCTGTACGGCTTGAGCTGAACCGCCAGGGCATCACCGACGGCCTGGCCTGGTCAGAATCGCGCGAGCGCGGCGGTGGCGAGCGCATCGATCGCCGGCGGCACGTTGCGGCTGGTGAGGCTCAGCGACGGCATGGAGATGCTGAAGCCCCGGCTGCCCTTCTGCACGAACACCGTTCCCGCGGCGGTCCAGAATGCGTCGTCTCCCAGCCCCCGGAGATGCTCGCTGCTGGACTCGTCAAGCTTAGGCGTGGCCATGCTTGGGGCGTCAGGGTAGATCTGGATGTAGACCACGAGACTTGGGTCGGCTGTCGCGGAGAAGACGCAGATGTTGCCGGCGCCGTTGCCCGGAGCCATTGGCTTGCCGGTGGCTGTCGTGACCTCGCTGACGGTGACCAGTCCGCAGGCCGACCCGCTCGCGGCAGCGGGTGAAACGGACACAGGTGCGGTCGGCGGGGCTGAGACGCGCGATGCGCCGGCTGGCTGGCTTCCGTGGGTCGGCCCAGGGGTCGTGCTGCCGGAGCTGGAGCAGGCAGCCAGGCCTGACCACAGCAGTGCAGCCGCGCCGATGGCTAGCGCGGATCGCGGCAGGACGGACTCTGCTGCCCGATTGGTGATCATGGTGTTCTCCTGGGGGTGGTGAGTTAGTGCGGTGAGATGAGGTGGAGTCGCTCAGCGGGTGGAGGTGACCGGTTCGAAGCTTGCGAGCAGTTCCTCCAGGGCGTGCTGGTCGGGTCCTACGAAGGGGTCGGCTCCTGGCGCCTGAGTGAGCATGTCGAGGAGATCGCCTGTGTGCCCGGCCGCGGGAGGAAGGTGGGTACTGAGGATGAGCTCGGGATCCATCGCGCGCAACGGCGCGATGGTCGCGGCATACTTGGCCGGATCTATGCCATGCACCCACGGGCTGTCCACAGCCGCCCACATGAGCTGAGCGAACCGCAGTTCGTCGCGCGGCATGTCGCCCACGTCATCGGCGGCTGCGAGTTCGGCGCTGGGCAGCGGTGCCCCGAAGCAGTCCGAGCTGAAGCAGGCCCGCGAATGGGGGTCATGGAAGCCGACGGTGGCGGGGCTGTCGAATAGCGGCGGCCGGAAAGCGACGAGCGTGCGGTCGCCTACGTCGAGCGTCTGGCCCGGATTGACCAGACGAACCCGGTGGGGCGGCAGCGGCCGGTCTGTCGACATGATCCCCATGCCGAGGAACGTCGTTACCACGCGGGCTAGCGGAGCCTGGTCGAGGAGGTCGAACAAAGCTCCGGTGTGGTCCCGGTCTGGATGGGTCAGCCAGATCCAGCGCACATCGCCGGGGTCAACAACAGAGCCGAGAGCGTCCATGAAGCCTCGTCCGGGCAGGCTGAGGCCAGTGTCGACGACCACGGGCTCGGCGGCGTGCAGGACAAAGGCGTTCACGGGCAGGAAGCCCAGACCAGGTACTGGTAGCGGGTCGCTCAGGACCGTGATGTCAGGCCCGAGGCGGCGGATGTCCATGCGGATCTCCTTGGGATCGAGATATTGGACCGAGATATGGGCCTTGAAAAGGGCGTGGTTGCTGGTGTTAATGGCACATGCCGGGTGTTCAGGCCTCTGTGGGCTCGGTGGTGACCATCAGGACTGCATCGGTAATGCGGTCGAGGGGGAAATGCCCGGCGTCGTTGACGGCCCGGACGGCGTCGCTAGACGGCGCCTGGAACACGCAGAAGCACGTGTCCTCCGCAGGCAAGTACATCGAGTGGAGGTAGCGGACGGACGTGCCTACGCCACCGTGCCCCGCGCAGATGCGCGCGACCCGGGCGACCGAGGTGCCTAGGTCGCCTGCGGCACTGGCCGGGAGGTATCGCTCGACGAGGAACGCTGATGCTCGCCTGTCCGGCCTGGGTGATCGCACGGGTTCCATGTTCAGGACGCTAGCGGCAGGGGTCCCGCCTGGCGTCGGTAGAATTACCCGCCATTGATCCCGGGGGCTACTGCAGGTCAGGTGTCACTGCTGGGGGCAGCGGGTGCGCGGATGCCCAGAGGGCCAGTTCGGTTCGTGACCGGAGCCCGAGCTTGCGGTAGATGTGCCCGAGGTGGCTGTCGACTGTGCGGACGCTCAGGAACAAGGCGCTGGCGACCTCGCGGCTTGTCTGCCCGGCAGCGGCTAGCGCGATGATCCGCTGCTCGGTGGCTGTGAGCGCTCCGTCACTGCCGGGCTTGCCGCCGATACCGGCAAGCTCGGTGAGTGCTTGCTCTGCCTGTACTGGCGTGCCCAGGCGGACGAAGACGGCGCGGGCAGCCTGGAGTTCGCGTCTGGCGTCGCTGCGGCGGCCGGCCCGGCGCAGCGCGGTGCCGAGCAGCAGCCGGGTGCGGGCCTCCTCGAACGGCATCGGCAGGCGCTTATGGTCGGCCAGGGCGCGCTCGAGGGCATCAACGGCGGCCGGTATGTCACCGGAGGCTGAGTGGAGCACGCCGTGGCAGCGGCCGGCCATCGCGGTCGACCAGGGCAGGTGGTTGCTTTCGGTGCTGGCGTCCAGTTCAGCGGTCAGGCGCTCCGCCTCATCGATGCTGCCGATAGCGACCAGGGCAGTGACGGCGTCCGGGTGCAGCCGCATGATGGCAGGCTCGCCGATTCCGACCTCGCGGGAGATACCGAGAGCTCGCAGGAAATGGGCCGCCGCAGCCTTTTGGTTGCCGTCGGCGAGTTCGGCGAACCCCAGGCTCCGAAGGTGCAGCGCCACGGCGGAGTCGAAGCCGAGCTTCTCATCACAAGCGAGGTCGCCTTCGCCGAGATCACGGGCTTCGGCGAGGCGCCCCAGGTGCGCCAGCGCCAGGACATGAGCCGAGGCCAGCATCGGAGCCCTGCAGCCGATGCGTGCCGCGTGGTCGCGGCCTAGCGCAGCGTATGTCAGCGCGAGCTGGTAATCCCCGGCCCAGCACTCCAGAATCGCCAGTTGACCGAGCGTGTTGGGAAGTGCGCTATCGTCGCCCTCGTCCTCGGCGCATGTCCTCATCGCCTGCAGCCAGGAACGCGAATCCTCGAACCGGTCTACGACCTTCAGGAAGATACCGAGAGCCATGCCCGCCCGGTCGCTAACTGGCGGCGGCACTCCCTGAGCCTGCAACGCGACGGCCCGCTCCAGTGTCGGCACGGCTAGGCCGTGGCCGAGTCGGCACCCATGCAGCGCCAGATTGGCAAGAGCGTTCGACAGGAGGTCGGGCGGCGGCGAGTCGACCTGCTGCAGTAGTGTCACGGCACGCTGCGCGTGCACCAGGTCCGCCTGCGCGCCGGACGGGCTGGTCTCGGCGAAGGTGGCATGACAGCGTGCCAGGAGCAGCGGGTCCTCGCCGGCCTCCGCCAACGCCTGCTCGCACCAGCGGGCAACTGTCGCGTCCCCCTGCTCCGAGGACGCGATCGTTGCCTGCAGAAGCAGCCCGGGGACTCGGTCACGACCTGGAGCAGCTGCATCCAAGCCGGCGGTCACGACGGCGCGCGCTCGCGCCGCGTCTCCCAGCCGAAACAGGCAATCCGCCATGGCAACCGTACGGCGCAGCAGGTCGCCAGGCTCGCCGGTCGGCGTCGCGGCCATGGCCAGCTCGGCCAGCTCGGCCGCGCTGTCGAGGCTGCCCCTGCTTCTGGCGCGCTGTGCCGCGACGTCGAGTGCCGCCGCGACCGAAGCAGACGCTTGCGCGGCGCCGAGCGCCGCGTGCCGGGCATGCTGCTCGGGGTCGGTCACTGTCGGGGCCAGTCGCTCGTGCAGCCGGCGGCGGGCGTCGGGCGTGAGGTCCTCGTACGGGATCGACGCGATCAGGGGGTGGGCGAACCGCAGCCGCTGACCCTCAAGTTCCACCACGCCGGCGTCGAGTGCCTCCGCCAGAGCCAGCCGGTACTCATCCCCGTCGCCGGTCGCTGAGGCCACCTGGCCGACGGTCGGATGCGCCAGGGCGGCGGTCACCAGCAGCAGCTGACGTGTCTGCGGGCTCAGCCCCCGCAGCCTTTCGGTAACCAGCAGCCTCAGGTCCGCCGGCACGGGGAGCGGTTCGGCCGGCTCCGGCTCACTACCGCGACGCTGCAAGGCGCGGGCCATCTCCAGGAACATCATCGGGTTCCCGCCGGTCGCCCGATGCAGCCGGGTCAGCGTGGGCCTCGACAAAGACTGACCGAGCCTCATCTGAACGATACGCTGCAGCGTTCCGACACTCGCCGCCCCGACGACAAGCCGCTCGCCAGGAAGTCCCATGTCCGACTCTGCCGCAACGGCGGAAAGGGATCCGGTCCGGCATGACGCGAGCAGCCGAACCGGCTCCTCGCGCAGCCGCCGCAGCGCGAAGGACAGGACCTTGCGCGAACTCGGATCCAGCCACTGAATATCGTCGACCGCCAGCAGCAGCGGCCCGGAGCGGGCCAGCGCCCTCAGCACGCCTAGCACCGCCACAGCGACAACCCGGTCACCTGGCGAGCCTGCCGGAAGATCGGACATCAGCAAGGCGCCCGCAAGAGCACGCTGTTGTATCTCGGGCAGATCCTTCGTGAGGTCGCCGCCAAGGCCATCGAGGAGATCCCCCAGGCCAGAGAACGCCCACCCAGCATCAGATTCGGTGCAACGGCACGTGCGCACAGCCACGCCGCTCGTCCGCGCGACGGCAACAGCCTCGCTCCAGATGGCCGTCTTCCCGATGCCCGCTTGCCCTTCCAGGACAAGCGAAGCCGGGCCATCAGCCACCTCAAGCAGGAACCGCCTGACAGCCTCCAGTTCGCTTCCGCGGCCAACGACCGGGACTCGGAGACCATGCATCGAGCCCCCTCACCGCCGCAGACAGTCCAGCCCGCGCGGGCCATCTGCACCCGTACCGTCCACGTTATCCCAGCACCGCGGCGCATTTGCAGCGGCGCGATGAACTCCAGGCTCGCCATCGTATGGTTGAGCGCGGAGTAGGTCGCCGCGCCGAAGAGGCGCTGCCGGATTCCGGCGACGACAGGCCGACCAGCATTCGCATCGTCGAGGTCTTGCCGGCGCCGTTCGGGCCGAGCAACGCGCAGATCTGGCCGGCTTCCACGCTGAAGCTGAGCCGGCTGACGGCCTGCCTGCGCCCGTAGCGCTTGGACAGCTCTCGTGCGCAGATCATTCGTGTTACCGGCCTGCTGGCGGCGTCTGCTTCCATGGCGTGCCCTTCTCAGTGCGTACCGGGTCAATGGATGGGGGGCGTTCTGCGAGAGTCATAGTACGCGTCTCGTAGTACGTGACAAGTAGGATCGCATCTCGTACTATGCTGACCGTGACGCAAGGAGGGCGATGCACGGCAACGACGCGCAACTGCTTGTGCTCACCGTCCTCGCGGACGGGCCGCTGCATGGCTACGCGATCAACATCGCGGTCGAGGAGCTCACCGGCCGCAGGCTTGGCCCAGGCAGCCTGTACGGTGCGCTGTCCCGGCTGGAGGCGCGGGGGCTGATCCAGCCCGCGGCCGCGGCGCCTGGGCCTGAGCGGTACCGGACGATGCAGATCACCGGCGCGGGCCGCGACGCGCTGCGCTGCGAGCTCGAGCAGATGGCTCGCGTCTCCCGGGCCGGGCTGCGGGCGCTGGGAATCTCCCCGGCATGAGGGCGTCCGAGTTCATGACCCGGCTCGAGCGCCCGGCGCCAATCGCCCATGGCGTCTTGATCGTCTGGTCCTGGGTCACGCTCGGATTCACCGTGGCAGCAGCGCCTAGCGTCGGGACCGGCGGGCGTTCCGGGACCCTGCCGTGACAGGCCGCGCTATGGTTTGCGGCCGATGCCGCCGTAGACGGAGACGGCAGCATCATCTGGCTGGGGATCGTCGCTGGCGTCCGGGCGCCAGCGGGGCAGCGACACGACGCCCGGGTCGATGAGATCCAGGCCCGCGAAGAAACGCTCGACGGCCGGCAGGGAGCGGACCTGCATGATCACTCCGCTTCGCCGGTATACCGCGGCCACCCCCTCCCACGCTGCCGGGTCGAAGTCGCCGGTGAGGTGCGACAGCGCCAGGTAGCTGCCGGACGGCAGCTGTTCCAGCAGCTGGCCGGCCAGGCCATACGGGTTGTCTGCGTCAGGGATGAAATGCATGATCGCGATCAGCAGCAGTGCGACCGGCTGGCGGCGAAGTTGTTCTGGCCGCCGAGAAGGTAGTCATATACCCTCGCCGGGTGCGGCCGGTCGGTCTGCAGATCGATCGCCTGCGATCCCGAGACGGCCGGGTCTGCGTCCTGCTGATCTGGCTCCGACGACATTCCGGTTCCTCTGCTTGTGATCCTCTGAAAGTCGCTGCCGGCCGCCCGCTGCGCCATTTGCCGCTGCGATCCGGAAGACACTCAAGAATACCCAGAACACCGTCCGGAGTTTCAGCACATTGATTGATATGGTCGCGCATGCAGGACGGCGCGCCAAGTGATGGAGCGTAAATGATCATTCGGTCACGTTGCCCTCCGACCTCGCGCACAAGACCAACCTGACATCGGTGCTGGCGCTGCCCGACGAGCAGGTCTGGGGTACCGGGCGGCATTCCGGGCGGCGCCGGTCACGCGCAGGCTGTAACCGCGCTGTGGAATGGCCGCAGCTGGCAGGTGGACAAGCTGGCAGGGGGACAAGCTGGCAGCCGACCCCGAGGCCCCGGACGACGTGATCGGTGACCTCGGACAGTCCGACCCCGATGTCCCCAACGCCGAAGCTGGCCTGGTGCTGGTGTACGCGCCGCAGCCGTAGCGACCCGCGCCTCGACGGCCGACCGAACAGCGCTACCTGCCCTTGGTCTCGGCTTCCTGGACTTTCAGCTAGTGGCCGAGGGCCGCCGGGCTGCCAGCAGGGCGGCAAAACCCAGGACTATCAGCGCCAGCGGTATCGGGCACCACCAGTGCTCCCAGAGGGCAGTAACACCATGGCCTGACTCACGCCCGGTCCAGAAGACGCCGAGAAGCAGGACAACGGCGCCGGTAATCTGGCCAGTTCGACGCATAGTGGGAATACTACTATCCGGAAAACCGCAGAGAAACACGTTCTTGCTGGCGGGGCATGCAGGCGGGGTCGGCGCGGCTGCCGCGCCTTCTTGCGCGGGCTGACCTGCCGGCCGACCGTGCCGTGCTGGATGGCTGGTCATCTGAAATCGAAAAGTTCCGGCCAAACGGGTGTATAGCATTTTCGGATCGCAAACCTTGCGAATTATTGTTGATAAGGTGTTCGCATTAAAGAGTCGAAGCGGGCAGAATTACGCTTTGAAATGTCGCGCACTTTGTTAGCCGGACGGAACGGCAATGACAGACCGATTTAGGGTCACTTCGACTTCCAGCGATGCCGAACTGATCTCGGCGGCTCGCTCGGGAGATCCGCGGGCGTATGACCTGCTGCGGGAACGTCATGCCCCCGCGGCATTGCGGTTCGCCAGCCTGTTAACGCCGAGCCCGGCTGAAGCGGGCGATACCGTGGTCGAGACCCTGGCGCGGGTCCTGCACGCGATCAGGAGCGGCGCCGGACCATCGGAGGCGTTCCGTCCCTACCTGCTCGCGGGCATCCGGCGCGTCACTCTGGACCGGACGCACAGCCAGCACGCTCAGCACGCCCAGCCCACTCAGCACACCCATGCCTCGTCCGGCGCCGAGATCGCCGTTCCTGGCGGGCCATCCGTCGACGTGACGGGCGCGAGCCTCGAGCGCTCGCTCACGGTCAAGGCGTTCAGGTCGCTCCCCGAGCGGTGGGCGGCCGTGCTGTGGCACGCCGAGGTCGAGCAGGCCAGGCCGGCTGAGCTGGCCCGGATGCTCGGAACAAGCGCGAACGATGTCGCCGAGCTGAAGACGCGCGCCATTGAGGGCCTGCGGCAGGCCTACCTCCAGATCTACCGGTCGGTCAGGACCCAGCCCGAATGCCGGCGGGTGGCCGGGAGACTGAGCGACTACGTCAAGAACACGCTGCCGCAATCTGCGCAGCTGCAGGTGACCGGCCACCTCGGCCGGTGCCGTGACTGCAGCACCGCGCACGCTGAGCTGGCCGGGATCGAGGCGGGCCTGCGCGGGATGGTCGCGCGGGCGGTTCTCGGCGAGCAGGTCACCGACTACCTCGGGCAGGCTGACTCGGTGATGGCCGCCGGTGTCCGGACCCGGTTGCGCCGGATGCGGGCGCTGATCTTGCGCCGCGCCGCGCTGCCCGTGGCGGCGTGCCTTGCCATGGCGGCGATCGGGCTGCCGGCGGCGGGCGTCATTTACCGGCATCTCTCGTCCTCACCAGTGCGGCCGCGCAGCGTGCCGCCGGCGGCCGGAAACCCGCAGGAGAATGCCGGTCCTGGCATCCGCGTGATAGGCACGGCGGCTCCGGCCAGGCGGCCGGCTTCAAGCCGGCGCAGTTCACTGACCGGCTCCCGCGCACCCCGGCCGCACGACTCCTTCTCGGTATCGCCGGCCCCGTCACCTACCCGTTCGGTCACGGGGTCGCCGACGCCGTCGCCCAGCATGATCCGGTCCAGTGCTGCCGCGGGGTCGGCCGGACTCAGGCTGAGCGTCGTCGTGAGCGGACCGCTCAGCCTGGGAGCGGCCGACCTGGTGGCAATCGATGTGTACGATCCCGGCACGGCAGGGACCGCTGAAGTGTCGGCCAGCGTCTCGCTGCCCGCCGGGATCAGCTTGCAGGGGCCTGGCCCCAGTTCCTCCGGGTGGACCTGCTCCGGCACGAGCTGTCAGCACAGCCCGCTCGTCGCGGGAGCCGCCTCGACGGTCTCGTTCCGGGTCCTGGTCGTCAGCCTGGTGGGCTGCGGCAGCGTCATCACAGCCAGCGCTGTCAGCGGAACGATGTCGGTGTCGGGAAGCTCACCCGCCGATACCAGCTGCGCGCCCTAGGCCCGCACCTATCGCATCCGCGCCTGAGCGCGGCCAGATGCTAGCATTGATAGCAGCGCGGAAGGGGCTGGGCGGTGTCAGCGGTGAGTATTCGCAATCTTGACGAGCGGGTGAAGGCGCGCCTGCGGGTCCGTGCGGCCCGGCATGGCCGGTCGATGGAAGCGGAGATGCGGGCCATTCTCACCGAGGCTGTCAGCGAGCCCGAGGAAGACGGGGGCCTGTTCCAGGCGCTGGCTGACCGGTTCGGAGCGCTGGGCGGGGTTGATCTGGATATTCCTTCACGGCGAACGCCGCCGCGGGCGGCTGATCTTGGCTGATGATCGTCGTCGATACGAACGTGGCGTCCGAGCTCATGCGGCCGTCCCCGTCGCCGGTAGTCCGGGACTGGGTGAGCGGCCAGCGCGGCAAGGACCTGTACACATCGACCGTCACGGTTGCGGTAATTCGGTATGGCATCGAAAGGCTGCCTGCCGGGCGGCGGAAAGAGCTGCTCAGGGCCGTTGCGGACGAGATATTCGGCATCTTCGCCGAGCAGGTCCTGCCTTTCGACACAGCAGCAGCTGCGGAGTATGCCGCGGTCGTGAGCCACCGGGACGCACTAGGCATGCCGATCGAGGGCTTCGACGCACAGATCGCCGCGATCTGCCGCGGACGGGGAGCGGCGCTCGCCACCCGGAACGCGACGGACTTCCGCGGCACCGGCATCGACGTCATCGACCCGTGGAATACGGACGGCTGATGGCCACCTGCGGTAGCTCGGGAGGGGACGGATGAGACGCCGATTCGCAGCTAGCGCAGGCGCCATAGGGATCGCTGCGGCCGCCTATGTTCTTCTGGCCAGGCCCCGTCAGCTGCGATGGGGCGCCACCGGCCAGGAGTGCGAGGCGTCCATGCCGGGCGACGACCTCATCGTGAACCCCGACCTCACCGCGACCCGCGCCATCGCCGTCGCAGCGTCAGCCGACCGGGTCTGGCCCTGGATAGCCCAGCTTGGACAGGGGCGCGGCGGGTTCTACAGCTACGACTTCCTCGAGAACCTGGCCGGCTGCCACATCCACAGCGCGGATCGCATTGTCGCGGAGTGGCAGGACCTCAAGATCGGTGACGAGATCAAGCTGGCTCCCGCGGTCGGCCTCGAAGTGGCGGCTGTGGAACCTGGGCGATCACTGGTTCTGCGCGGCGGGGTTCCGGCGGGGGAATCCGCGCCACCGTACGACTTCACGTGGGCCTGGATACTTCAAGAGGAACGGGATGGCGCGGCGCGGCTCGTCGTGCGCGAGAGATATGCCTACACCCGCTGGTGGGCCTCCTTGCTCGTCGAGCCAGTCGAGGCGGTCAGCTTCGTCATGACCCAGAAGATGCTCCGGGGGATCAGGGACCGTGCCGAACGGGTGTCGTGAGCGCTGGTCCAGGCGGCTGAGGGCGCCGCGAGGCGGGCGGTGAGATCGGCCGCGCCTTCGCCCCACAGCTGCGGCAGGGCCGCGAGGCGGCCAGCGCATGGATAGCACCCGGTCTGACTGGTCCCGCTGGCGGATCGCGGCCTGCGGCGTACCGCGACGCCGGTCAGGACACGAGGACCTTGTCCGCTCCGGCGGGCTCGGGATCCTCGATGTGCCATAGAAGGTGAGTCTGCAGGAGCGAAGGGTTCGGCATCTGCTGCTTGTCGGCGAAGTAGATCTTCACCTTCGGCTCTCTGATCTTGTCGATCAGGCCTGCCCTGGCCAGGAGCTGGATCAGGTGCCAGGTCGCGTCGGGGCGCCAGCCGCGGTCGGGGCTGGCGCCCGCCGCCAGGGCCTCGGCGTCCAGCGCGATCTTGCGGCCGTGCCGGGGGCAGGCCGGGTCGGCGTGATGCCAGCTGTGGTTGCCCTCGCCTCCGGCCACGATGGCCACGAAGGTGTTATTGCGGCTGTCGTCCGCGCGATACTCGTGCCCGCGGCTGTCCCGGGCGCGGCTGCCCCACTTGTGGCAGACGGAGTTGACGAAGCCAGTCGCGGTCATCAGGGCCGCAGTCCGCAGCGCTCCGGCAATCAGCACCGCGTTCCATCCGTAGAGCGGGTAGAACGCCAGCGGCACGAGGAAGTTCGCCACGACAAGGGCCGGGAAAGCCCGGCGCTGCCACTGCACCAGCCGGTCGTCGGCCAGGTCGCGGTGCAGCCTGTACTCCGGCGGGCGCTCGTATGCGAACAGTAGCCAGACGCCCTGAGCCCACGCGAGGCCCTTGTAGCCCCGCCAGCCGGCGTACTCGTAGGGTGAGTGAGGATCCTTGCCGACGACGTCGGCGAAGCGGTGGTGAGCGCGGTGATTCATCACCCACTGCTGGATGTCGCCCTCCATCGACATTCCGCTGGCTACGGCCATCAGTACCTGGAGCGGCAGCCTGGCCTCGAATCCGCGGTGGGTCCAGTACCGGTGATTCCCGAGCGTCACGCCGAACATCGTGAACAGGTACATCGCTAGCGCCAGCACCCAGAGACCGATGCTGGTGGAGGTTGTGAAGACGCGATACGCACCCCACAAAGCGAAGCCCGGCAGGAGAATCCCCAGGATCACGACGTTGGTCCAGATCGGCTTGCGCCTCTTGCCGTCCCGGTCCATGTTGAAGCCCAGCGACAGAACTGCCGGCCGCCACGTCATCGCGGTCCTCCTCGTTACCCGATATCTTCTACCTACGGTGGCGCGGGCAACGGCGGCAGACCAGAGTCGTTAGCAAGGGCGAAAGGTCCTTTCGTCAGCCGCGGCTCAGTGCTCCGGGCTCGGCACCAGCTGCAGGATCCGGGTCCGGGGCGTACCGGCCAGCCCTGGTGATGCGGCCGCCGAAGACCAGACGTGCTGCTTCAGGAACTGGGCGAACGCCTCAGCCCGGTCGGCGGTGTCGAATTCCAGGTCGAGCATCAGGTACTGGGGGTCGTCAACAGGCTGCCGGATCATGAAACCGCGTACTCCAGCGTTCGCTCGCGCCTCGGCGAACCCGTCGAACGCTGTCTTCCAGACCTGAAAATCGCTGATCGGGTGCTCGATCCGTAGCGTGGTCATGAGGGTCCCCTGCCGCGTCTGGTTCTGGGTGCTTGAACCTCACGCTAGGCCGGCTGATGAGCTCGCGGTATCCCGGACATCTGGGGGGTCACGGGCAGGCCGCCCGGCGGGATTCGGTTGATGATCTCGGTCGCGTAGGCTCCGGGTGTGGCCGGTAACTGGGCGCGGTCCCAGGCCCGAGCGCGGATCGAGGCCATCGGCGCGGCATCGGCTGATGACAGGACCCTGCGGCGGCAGGTGCTCGCCGTCCTGCGCGAGGTCGTCGTCTTCGACGCTTACGTCTGGCTGCTCACCGACCCGGTCACCGCGGTCGGCGCCGCACCGCTCGCCGACGTGCCCTGCAAGTCCGAACTCCCGGCGCTGATCAAGGCGAAGTACAGCACTTCGGTCAACCGCTGGACGGCCCTGCGGCAGCAGCGCTCACCGGTCGCGTTCCTGCACGGCGCCGTCGGCGGCGACCTCGGGCGGAGCCGTCTGTGGCGCGAGGTGCTGAGCCGGTACGGGATCGGCGATGTGGCCTCGGCGGTCTTCGCCGACCAGTTTGGCTGCTGGGGATTCCTTGATCTGTGGCGTGACGATACCCGCGAGCCATTCAGCCATGCCGATGCCGAGTTCATCGCCGGGCTGATCGAGCCGCTGACCAGAGCGCTGCGCGGTACCCAGGCGCGGACGTTCATTCAGCCTGCAGCACCGCAGCATCGCCAGGCCGGGCCGGTGGTGCTGACCCTCGACGACGATCTGCGGATCACCAGCCGCACGGCCGCTTCGCAGGCCTGGCTGAACGTCCTGCTTCCGCCGGACCCGGACGAGCGGGCCATTCCCGCGAGCGTCTACAACGTTGCCGCCCAGCTGATCGCCGCCGAGGAAGGCGTCGACACGAACCCCGCGTCGACGCGGACGCATCTGGCTGACGGCTGCTGGCTCACCCTGCGCGCAGCGCGGCTCGCTGCCGCCGACCCAGTGCCTGGCGCGGCCATATCCGCTCCGGCCCCGCTGGTCGTCACGATCGAGGAGGCGTCCGCCGCCGAGCGGCTGGAGATCTTCGGCCGCGCCTTCGGTCTCAGCGCCAGGGAGTACGAGCTGGTCGGCCTGCTCGCCACCGGCAGCGACACGCGGGGGATGGCGCGCCAGATGGGGCTGTCCGAGCACACCATCCAGGACCACCTCAAGTCGATCTTTGCCAAGACCGGGGCCAGCGACAGGGTCACCCTGCTGTCGCGGGCCCTCGGCACCCGACGCGAGGCCCTCGGCACCTGACGTCGAGGCCCTCGGCACCGGACGTCGAGGCCACCGGCGGCCCGGGCCTCGCCTGGAAGGCCCGGCAGACCCGGTGTCAGGCCGTCATCGTGTGCTCGGCGGTCCAGGCGTCGACGATGTCGAGCACGGTCCGCGGCGGCTCGGGGGGCACGAAGCCGAGCATGTCCTGCAGCAGCGGATGGACGACCGGGTGCACCCGGTCATGCTCGAAGGCTTCCCAGTCGTCCTTGGTCTGCCACACGTCGACGTACCGCAGGCCGTTCTCGCTGCGGTAGGCGAGGTGCGCGATCATGCCGGGCGGGCGCTGCGGACCGATGCCCTCCTTGATGCGGGCGTAGATCTCGGTGGTGATCGGCACCTCGTAGGTGAATGCGTAGGTCATCCCTCTGGCCTCCAATATTGACCCGAAGCTATTTCGGATCAATATTGCTATCATGTCCGTCATGGAGTCTCCCGTCAAGAGGCGCTACGACGCGAGCAAGCGCCGCAAGGCCGCCGAGCGCACCAGGCAGGCGATCCTGGACGCGGCCCTCGCGCTGTTTGGCGATCGCGGTTATGCCGCGACGCCGATGACGGCGATCGCCGAGGAGGCGGGTGTCGCGCTCGACACCGTCTACTCCTCGGCTGGCCGCAAGCCCGAACTAGTCCGGCTCCTGATCGAGACCGCGATCTCCGGCCGCAGCCAGGCCGTCCCGGCCGAGGACCGCGAATACGTCCAGGCAATCCGGGCGGCGCCCGACGCCGAGACCAAGATCACCATCTATGCAGCCGCGATGCGGGCCATCGCCGGCCGGCTGGCGCCCGTCCTGTCGATCCTCCAGCAGGCCGCCCCGGCCGAGCCCGAGCTGGCCGCGCTCTGGCGCGAGATCAGCGACCGGCGGGCAGCGAATATGCTCCGCTTCGTGACCGACCTCGCCGTCGTCGCTCCACTGCGGGTGGAGCCCGGCGAAGCCGCCGACATCGTCTGGGCGACCAACGCCCCCGAGCTGTACCAGCTGCTCATCAGGCAGCGCGGCTGGACGCCAGAGCGGTACGAGCAATTCCTGGCCGACACCTGGCAGCGGCTGCTCCTCGCCAGGTAAGCGAGGTCCAGTGCCCTTCGGCCTCTACGGTCTCTGCGAGGCCAGGTGGCGCAAGGTCTGACGGTCCGCTGACGCGGTGGCGCCGGTGTCGTTCAGCCTGGCGCCGGCGGCTGGTCAAGGGCGGCGGCTCGCGCCTGCTGCTCGTATAGGGCCAGGAAGTCCTTCTCCCGCAGTCCGGTGCCGATCGCGGACTGGATCAGCTGGTAGACCGCCGACCCCACCGGCATCGGCACCTCCAGCGCCCGCGCCGCCGCGAGCCCGAGGTCGAAGTCCTTGCGCAGCAGCTCGGTCGTGAAAGTCGGCGTCCAGTCCCGGCTGATCAGGTCGCCGCCCCGGCGGCGGGTCCAGTCCGAGCCGAGCACCGTGCCGTTGAAGAACTCCAGGAACGCGGCCCGGTCGGTGCCGCCCTTCTCGGCCAGTGTGGTGACCTCGACCAGAGCCTGGACCATCATGCCGAGATACAGGTTGGTGCAGAGCTTGACCAGCCTGGCTTGCTCGCCCTCGCCGGCGTGCACGGCGACCTTCGCGATCTGCTCCAGATACGGCCGGGCGCGCTCGAAGGTAGCGGCCGGGCCGGACGCGACGATGCAGGCCCCGCCCCCGGCCACGACATGCGGGTTCCCGCTGACCGGAGCGGCCAGGAATGCCACGCCGGCCCGCTCGGCGGCCTCCCGGACCGTGGCGGATACGTCTGCCGACACCGTGGAGCAGTCCACGATGACCTCCGGCCGCCGCGGCGCGGCCAGCAGGCCGCCCGGCCCGGTGATCACTTCCGCCAGATCACTGGGCCTGGAGACCATCACGAAGACGATGTCGCAGTCGCCCAGATCGCCCAGCGCGCCGGCGACGGCGGCACCCCTGGCGGCGAGCGGCTCGGTCTTGGATTTCGTCCGGTTCCAGACGGTGACCTGCTCCCCGGCGTCGAGCAGCCGGTCCGCCATCGCGGTGCCCATCCGGCCCGTGCCGAGCCAGCCGATCCGGGTCATGATGCGGCCGGAGGCCCCGGAGCAGCCGGAGCGGCCGGAGCGGCCGGAGGCGCCGGCCGGTCGGCGCCGGTCCAGTACCGGGTGCCGGCGACATAGAGCTGGTCGGCCGGGAACCTGGTCAGCAGCTGGCATCCGTCAGGTGTCACCACGACTTCCTCTTCTATCCGCGCGGCCGCGGAGCCGTCTGGCGTCGGCCAGTACGTCTCGATCGCGAACACCATGCCCTCGCGCAGCTCGACGGGGTGCTCGAACGAGTGATAGCGGCTCATCAGCGGCCGCTCCCAGTTGGACAGGCCAAGGCCATGACAGTACTGCAGGCCGAACGCCTCCTCCTCGCTGGCGAAGCCGAACTCGCGGGCGGCGGGGAAATGCCGGACCACGTCGGCCGACGTCGCCCCTGGCCTGATCTCCGCGATCGCGTTGTCCATGAACTCCCTGGCCCGCCGGTAGGCCTCGCGCTGGGCCGCGTTGGAGCTGCCGACGTTCAGCGTCCGGTAGTAACAGGTCCGGTAGCCGTTGAACGCGTGGATGATGTCGAAGTACGCGGTGTCGCCGGGCCGGATCAGCCGGTCGGAGAAGACATGCGGATGCGGGCTGCACCGTTCCCCGGAGATCGAGTTGACCGCCTCGACCTCCTCGGACCCGTTCTCGTACAGGTACCTGTTCACCAGCGCGACGAGATCGTTCTCCCTGATGCCCGGCCGGAGCGCGCGGTAGAGCTCGTCGTAGGCCCCGTCGACCAGGGCGGCGGCGTGATCGAGCAACGCGACCTCGTCGGCGGTCTTGATCGACCGGATCTCCTGCATCAGGCCGTGGCCGTCCTCGATCCGCAGCCCGGCCCGCTCGAGCGCGCGGAGCACGGGCAGCTCGGCGATGTCGACGCCGACGGGCTCGCCCGCCAGGCCGGCGTCGTGCAGCAGGCCGGCCAGGCGGGCGGCGTTCCCCGCCTCGACGCCGACCGTCTCCGGGATGGAACCGCGCCAGCTGGAGATCCCCGCCTGCCAGCTGCGCTCGCCGTACCAGGGCGCATACCGCTGATGGGTCCTGGCCGCCGAGCCGATGTCCCACAGGATCGGCTCGTGGTCGCGCATCAGCAGCGCGCAGCGGAAGAACTTGTCCCTGGCCCAGTTGCCGATATGAGTAGCGGTCGTATAGCGGATGTTATTCATATCGAACAAGATCAGCGCGCCGAACTCGGACTGCATCAGCCCGGCCTGGACGCGCGCGTACCGGTCGGCCCGCAGCCGGGCGAAATCGACCCGCTGCTCCCAGTCAACGGCCGTGACGGCGCCTGGCGAGGCGATCGCAACGGGCTGGTCGGACGCCGAGTAGAACGGGGCCGGGTACGTCATCGGAAGACCTCCTGCGAGATGGGACGGGCGTTTCAGACCGGCGAGTACTCGCCGGGCCGGGCGTCGGCGACGGCGGCCGCAGGCGCTGGGCCCGGCAGGCCGAGCGCGTTCCAGGCGCATTCGACGACGGACTGGGTGGACAGGCCGTACTTGCCGAACAGGTACGGAGCGGTGCCAGCCCCCTCGGCAAACGTGTCCCGCAGGCCGATCCGGCGCAGCGGCCTGGCCGTGCCAGACTCGGCGAGAACCTCGGCGACGGCGGAACCCAGGCCGCCGGTGATCAGGTGATTCTCGGCCGTCAGCACCACCTTGCAGGCGGCCGAGACCCTCCTCACCGTGGCTTCGTCCAGCGGCTTGATGACCGGGACGCTGACGACGCTGACGCCGATCCCGTGGCCGGCCAGCACCTCGGCGGCAGCCAGCGCAGGCGCCAGCATCATGCCGCTGGCGAACAGTGCCGCATCCGCGCCGCTGGTCAGTACCTCGGCGCGGTCGAGTGCGAGGCGGTGATCGTTGCCGAAAATGACCGGGATCTCGCCCCGCTTGAGCCGCAGGTATACCGGGCCGGGAACGTCGACGATCGCCTCGCACACCTGCCGGGCCTGCCCGGCGTCGGCAATATCGACCACGGTCATCCCGGGAACGCACCGCATCAGCGCCACGTCGTCGATCGCCTGGTGGCTCGGCCCGCCCGGGCTGGAGATGCCGGGCATGAAACCGACGATCCTGACCGGCAGCCGCGGGTACGCGACGGCGTTGATGATCTGGTCGAGCGGACGGCGGGTGGCGAAGACGCCGAACGTGTGCACGAACGGCACGTGTCCGCAGCGGGCCAGCGCCGCGGCGACTCCGATCATGTTCGCCTCCGCCATTCCGGCGTGAATGAAGCGCTCCGGGAAGGCGGCCTGGAAGAGGTCGACCTCGCACTGGCGGGTCAGGTCGCCGCTCAGGCACAGTACGTCGTCGCGCCGCCTGGCCAGCTCGACCAGCGCGTGGCCGTAGGGCTTGAGCACGGTCTGGTAGGGCGGCTCATGCACGGGCGTGCTCCAGCCGTGCCGTCAGCTCGGCGACCGCGGCGGCGGCCAGCTCGGGCGGGAGCTTGATGAAATGGCCGTCGGCATCGGGCGGCAGGCAGCCGAGCCCGTGCGCCGTCGAGGTCCGGCAGATCAGCGCCACCGGCCGGCCCGCGTCCCGCGCGCCAGCCAGTGCGGCGGACACGGCGTGCACGTCGTGACCGTCGAGCTCGACCGGCTCCCAGCCGAACGACGCCCATTTCGCCGCGACCGGCTCGATGGTCGTGATCGTGTCGACCGGCCCGTCGACCTGCGAGTTGTTGGCGTCCACCAGGACGGTCAGGGCCGACAGGCGCTGATGCGCGGCGAACATCGCCGCCTCCCACACCTGGCCCTCTTCCAGCTCGCCGTCGCTGATCAGGGCGAAGGTGCGCACCTGGCGACCGCGCAGGCGGTCAGAAAGGGCCAGCCCGGCGGCCGCCGAGAGGCCCTGGCCGAGCGACCCGGCCACGTAGTCGAACAGCGGTGACCGCTCGGTGCCGATCGCTTCCAGCGCCGAGCCGTCCTGGCCGTAGCCGTCCAGTTCCTGCTCGCTGATCAGCCCGACCTCGGCGGCGGCGGCGTAGAACGCGATCACGTAGTGGCCGGGGGAGCAGACGATCCGGTCCGCACCGGGCCGTGCGACGCAGAACAGGGCCGCGACCTGCTCGGCGGACGAAAGGGCCTGGCCGAGGTAGCCGAAGCCGTGCGCGGCCACCATCCGCACGGCCCGGAGCCGGATGGCCGTGGCCAGCCGCTGCGGATCCGCGACTTCCCAGCGGGTCCCCGGATCGGAGAGCCGGACGGCGGAGCTCATCTCTTGCTAAAGTGGCAAAGTGGCATAGCCACATTGTCGGATCAGCCGAGGATGGTGTCAACGGATGGCTGCTGCCCCGCGACCCCGCCCGGTGGAACTGCCCGGAATCGAGCCGGTCGCCCCCGCCCGCCGGGCCGACAGCCTGGCCGGCCAGATCCGCGGCCTGATCATCAGCGAAAACATCGCCGAGGGCGCGCGGCTGCCGGCCGAGCGCGACCTGGCCGAGCGGTTCGGGGCCAGCCGGCCGACCGTGAGCCAGGCGCTCCGCAGCCTGTCCCTGATGGGCCTGATCGAGATCAGGCACGGTTCGGGGGCGTACGTCGTCCGCCGGCCGGAGACCATGGTGGCCGCGTCGGTGAACCTGATGCTCGACCTGGATCAGCATTCGGTCGGCCACCTGATGCAGCTCCGGCTGTGGCTGGAGACCATCGGCGTCCGGGAGGCGGCGGCCCGCCAGCCCGCGCTCGACGCCGC
>JADGPC010000143.1 GCA_017882645.1 Streptosporangiales bacterium
ACGGTCGCCGGATGATGATTCACGAACGGGATTCCGCCGCGCTCCCTGGTTTCCGGCGACCGGATGTCCAGCGCGGTCACCGGGAGCGGCTCGCGCCTGGCCATGTGCCGGAGCCGGTTCAGCGCGTGGGCCACATTGGCGACCTCGACGATCGCCGTCCCGCCCGGCCGCAGGATCCGTCGTACCTCGGCCAGCTCCGCAGACGGGTCGGGCAGGTGATGCAGCACCCTGACCATGGCGACCAGGTCGGCGCTCTCGTCCGGGAAGTCCAGGCTGGAGGCGTCCATCCGGCGCATCTCCACCTGCGGGTGATCAGCCAGGAACTCGGCCGCCAGCGCCAGCTGCTGGCTGCTGGCGTCCACCAGCGTGATCTTGTCCGCATAGCCCGACAGCACGACGCTGAGCCGCCCGAAACCGCCGCCGACATCCACCGCGTGCTCGAACCGCTGCCCGTCCAGCAGCCGGCGAATGGCGATGACCTCGGCCTGGTGCTCATAATTCCGGCCGGACCAGTAATTCATGTAGTTGAAGCCCGTATCGTCGTAAAATGCGGGCCGGTTATTCAGGCTTACCTTCATCACAATGATCCCCCCGACACGTGATCCCCGAGAAGAGTACTCAGCTAACCGCGCTAGTCAATTACTTTCCCAGATCTTTCTGCTCGCCTTTGTTAAGCCAAAGAATCAAAGGCAAGAAACGGCATACTTCCGATTATCCGGCGGGGGAGTACCCGAACGTCGGTGCCGGCCGGGGTGCAGGTCGGGTGCAGGTCGGGGTGCCGGTCGGACGGGTCGACCGGGCGCGCGGGCCGAGCCCGTCGGGTCAGGATCGGAGAAGCGGCCCGTGCCGCGGTCGTCTAGCGTTGGCCGTATGCCCAGTCCGGTACGGCCACATCACCGTCAGGCGCCCAAGGCGTAACCGCTGCCTGGCGGGCGCGCGACCGACCCGGCCTGGCACGCGCACGACCGAGTTCGCTATAGTGCCGATAATGTACATTATGTAAAGTAGAAGTGGCCAGCCAGAGCGCGGTTGCCGAGGAAGCCTCGGTTCACCGGCTGGGCTCCAATCGCAGGGTCCGGTTCAGCTTGGCTGGAGACACTCGGTGACCTGCGCACCTCGCCTAGCTCATAGGCTCGGTACCTTGAGCATGAATGAGACCGCGGCCGTCGCGTACTCACCGGATCGTGTCGCGGCCGCTACCCGGGTCACCTACGGCGCCTTCATCGGCGCTGGCTTCGCGATCGCCAGCTGGGCGTCGCGCATCCCGCAGGTCCGCCAGCACCTTGGTCTCACTCCCGCCGCGCTCGGCCTCGTCCTGCTGGCCATGGCCGCCGGCTCGGTCATCGCTCTACCGATTTCAGGATTCATCATCCACCGGCTGAACACCCGGCTGACCGTCACGGTGATGGCCGGGCTGGTAGCCACGGCACTGGCCATCATCGGACTCGGCTACCTCGTCGGCGTCGTCCCCTTGGTCATCGGGCTGTTCCTGTTCGGCTTCGCCAACGGGGCGTGGGACGTCGCCATGAACGTCCAGGGCGCCGACGTCGAGCAGCATCTCGGCCGGGCGATCATGCCGCGGTTTCACGCCGGCTTCAGCCTCGGAACCGTCGCGGGCGCGCTCCTCGGCGCGGCGATGGTGGCGCTGAGCATCCCGGTGACCGCGCACCTGATCGCCGTGGCCGTCGTCGTCGTGGGCGTCGTGCCGCTGATGGTCCGGCGGTTCCTGCCCGACGCCGGCCCGGCCAGCGCCGCGCCCGACGCTCGGTCCCGGCCTGACCGGGATGCTGCAACTGACCGCGCCGCCGTGCCGGACCAGGCCCAGGCGCGCGGGCCTAGCCTGCTCAGCCGGTGGCGCGAGCCGCGCACCCTGCTGGTCGGCCTGTTCGTGCTCGCCTTCGCCTTCTCCGAGGGGACCGGCAACGACTGGATCGGCGTCGCCCTCATCGACGGCCGTCACGCCCGCCCGGCCGTCGGCACGCTCGGCTTCGCCGTCTTCCTCACCGCCATGACCACCGGCCGCTGGATCGGCCCCGGCCTGCTTGACCGGTACGGCCGTGTCGTCGTCGTCCGCGCGCTCGCTCTGGTGGCAGTGATCGGGCTGATCCTGTTCGTCTTCAGTCCCACCATGGCGCTCGCGTTCCCGGGCGCCTTGCTCTGGGGCGCCGGGACGTCGCTCGGATTCCCGGTCGGCATGAGCGCCGCCGCCGACGAGCCTGCCGCGGCGGCCGGCCGGGTGAGCGTCGTCGCCTCCATCGGCTACTGCGCCTTCCTCGGCGGCCCGCCGCTGATCGGCTTCCTCGGCTCACACGAAGGTGTCCTGCACGCCCTCACCGCGGTGGCCGTCATGCTCGCCATCGCCACCATGCTGGCCAGCACGCTGCGCCCGATTTCAGCCGCGACGCCGGCCGAGCCGAAAACTCAGGCCGCCGGCCCCTGAGGCTCCCGGCCAAGCCCGGCCTGGCGTAGCGCTCCCCCGCCGTGCATACCCCCAGCTAGGCGGGCGCGGCCGAAACATGGGTAGCCGGGAGCGGAAAAGTGAGCGGCATGCACCGATCCGCGGCAATGCCGGACGGGGCTACTTTCCAATCGGACTATCACGTCAAGGCCAAGATTTACAGGAGTGAAGTCAACGTGAGAATTCGAAGAATGGCCGACCTGCTTGTCGCGGGAGCCCTGGCCGCTGGCCTGTGCGCCACCGGAGCAGCCGCCACAGCCACCACCGCCCGGCCCGCTATCCCGGCCGTCAGTTCCGATCTGCCTGACCCCTATACCTCCTACGAAGTTTTCCCGCCCTACATCGACCCGGCCGCGCTGAAGTGCCTGGACGTCCCGAGCGCCTCGACCCAGCCGAACGTCGCGCTCCAGCTCTTCAGCTGCCACGGCTACGCGTCCAACGGCGCGAACCAGCGCTGGTACTTCAATTACGCAGGCACCTACAGCGGCCTGCCCGCCTACCAGATCCAGAACCTGAACAGCCACCTGTGCCTGGCACCCAACGGCTTCGCGCCCGACTACGGGCCGGTTTACCAGAACAACTGCCGCCCCGTGCAGGGCCAGTACTGGGAGCTCAGCAGTCCTGACGAGAGCGACCACGTCAACCTGATCAACGCCCTATACGGCTGGTGCCTGGCCGCCTCTGATACCTCGGGTAACAACCACACGCCGGTCATCCTCGGCCCCTGCGATCCCGGCCCTATCTGGAACCAGAACGCGTACACCACCTGGCAGCTCGGTTAGCCCCGGTCAGCTCGCGTGGCCCCCGGTGCGGTCCCTGGCACCGGGGACCACGACATTCGCCCGGTATCGTCGGCACCATCCGTATCGGGCACCCGGCCCGTGGCAGGAGGTGCCCGTGACCGTCTCGTCCAGCGGCATCGATGCCGTCCTGCAGGCACCAGCGCCGGCCTTCTCGCCTGCCGAGGCCGCCGAGATCGGCCTGGCCGCGTTCGGCATCGGGGCTTCAGGCGCGCACAGCCTGGGCAGCGAGCGCGATCAGGCGTTCCTGCTGACCGGCTCGACCGGATCGGGTGTCGCGGTGCTCAAGGTGTCCAACCCGGCCGAGGATCCGGACATGCTCGACATGGAGGCAGCGGCGGCGTTCCATGCCGCGGCGTGCGATCCTGGCCTGACGATCGCGATCCCGCGCCTCCCGGCACCAGCCGGTGACGGGACATCGCCATCCGGCGACGTATCCGTCCGCCGGGTGCGCTGGGAGCACGGCGGGACGGCCTACTGGGTCCGGGCCTACAACCTGCTGCCCGGCCGCGCCCGGCTGGAAAGCGTCACGCTCGCCGACCACGCGCTGACGGCCTGGGGCGAGACGGCGGCCCGGCTCGGCCGGGCCCTGCGCGGCTTCATCCACGCCAGGGCGATCCGCCAGCTGCCCTGGGACGTCCAGCACGCGGCGCGGGCCCGGCCGATGACGAGCGCGATCACCGACCGGGCCGCGCGGGCGGCTGTCACCGCCGTGCTCGACCGGTTCGACGCTGCTGTCGCGCCCCGGTGGGCGCTGCTGCGAGCACAAGTCATCCACGGCGACCTGACCTCCGATAACGTCCTGGCCGATGACGACGGGCTGATCACCGGCATCGTCGATTTCGGCGACATGACCCATACCGCGCTGGCGGCCGACCTCGCCTCGGTGCTCGACTCGCTGGGTACCGGCCGACAGGGCGAGGAAATGTTCCGCGTCGCGCGGCTCGTCACCGACGGATATGAGCGGGTCACGCCGCTCGAGCCGCTGGAACTCGAGCTGATCGGCGAGCTGTGGGCGGCCCGGGCCGCCGTGACCGTGGCGATCGGGTCCTGGCGCGCTGCGGCCGGCCTGGAGGAATCGCAGTACGCCGAGCGGTTCAACGACAGCGCGCTCGCCATGATCGACACCCTGCTGACGACCGGCTGGAAACGGACCGCGCAGCTGCTCGGCGCCGGCCCGGGCCGGTCGCTGGCCGGCGGGCACGGGCCTGGCAGGCGGCCCGATCTTGCCGCGCGCCGCGACGCGGCCTTCGGCCCGGCCATGGAGCCGCTCAGCTATGCCGAGCCGATCGAGATGGCCAGCGCGAGCGGGGTCTGGATGACCGACGCTGACGGCCGCCGGTACCTCGACATGTACAACAACGTCGTCTGCGTCGGGCACGCCCACCCCCGCGTCACCTCCGCGGTAGCCCGCCAGTGGCGGGTGCTCAATACCAACCTGCGCTACCTGCACCCCTGCGCCATCGAGCTAGCCGAGCGGCTGGCTGCGACCTGCCCCGACGGGCTGGACACGGTGCTCTTCGTGAACTCGGGCTCGGAGGCCAATGACGTCGCGTGGCGGCTCGCCCGCCACTACACGGGCAACAGCGGCGGCCTGTGCACCGCCTTCGCCTACCACGGGGTCACGGCGGCCACGGCGGACCTCTCCCCCGAGGTTCTGCCCGGCGCGCTCACCCCGCCGCACGTCGAGACCTGGGCCCCGCCGGACACCTTTCGCGGGCTGCATTCAGGAACCGATGGCTTCGCCGAAGCGCTGGGACGGCTGGCGGCCCGGGGCGTCGCCCCGGCGGCGGCGATCCTGGACGGGGTCCTGCAGAGCGACGGCGTCTACGACCTGGATCCGGAGTACGTGCGGGAACTCGTGCGGCTGACCCGCCAGGCGGGCGGGC